>CBFDBT010000051.1:0-13915 GCA_965603115.1 uncultured Alphaproteobacteria bacterium | reverse complement strand
ATGAGATTGGAAGAAAGGTAAAGGACAACACAATGTTGTCGTGTAAATTTTCAACAGCAGCCCAAGCAATCGATAAACCGTCATAGGTTGCGGTACCTCTTCCTATTTCATCAAGAATAACAAGAGACCGCTCTGAGGCTTGGTTAAGAATTGCTGCGGTTTCAACCATTTCAACCATGAAGGTCGAGCGCCCATGGGCTAGGTCATCTGAAGCTCCTACGCGACTGAACAGCCTGTCGACAACACCAATGTGCGCGCTATCAGCTGGTACATATCCGCCCATTTGCGCCAATATGGTGATGAGCGCATTTTGGCGTAAAAAAGTAGATTTACCCGCCATATTGGGCCCTGTGATTAGCCATAGGCGGTTCTCTTGACCGAGATCACAGTCGTTAGCAACGAAGGGACTGTCACTATTTGACTTTAAAGCTTGCTCAACAACAGGGTGACGACCACCAATGACTGCAAACTCAAGACTATCATCAATAATGGGGCGGCTGAAACGCTGGGTGACAGCAAGCTCGGCGAGCGCTGATGAAACATCCAGAACGGCCAAGGCGTTGGCCGCCATAGTAATATTTGCATGCTCTATTGTGATTAAGGCGACAAGCTCAGCATATAGTTCTTGCTCTAATGAAAGCGCCCTGTCACCGGCCTGTGATATTTCACCGGCGAGCTTGGAGAGTGCGCTGGATGAAAAACGTACAGAGTTTGCAAGGGTTTGGCGGTGAATAAAGGTTTCATTGAGCGGCGCGGTCATAAGGGTATCGGCGTGTTTGCTGGTAATATCAACATGGTAGCCAAGAACATTATTATGTTTAATTTTGAGACCATTGATGCCGGTTAATATTTTGTAATCAGCTTCAAGGTTGGCAATATGGCGACGGCTTTCATCGCGCAGTGTGCGAAATTCATCAAGAGTCGCATTATATCCACTGGCAATAAACCCGCCGTCGCGGGCAAGCAGAGGCGGTTCCTCAACGAGGGCCAATTGAAGTTGGGTGATCAACCCGTCGTGTGAACCAAGGCCTGCCATGGCTTGATTTAATTCAGTCGCTAAACCGTCGAAAACTTCTTGTGTATGACAAAGCCGACCTTTGAGTTCTCTGCTAACCACAAGACTTTTTAGTATTGCTGCAAGGTCGCGAGGTCCACCACGATCCATCATTAAGCGTGAAAGTGCGCGCTCAAGGTCTGCGCTTTGTTTTAGGCCCGCTCTGATATCGGCGCGCTCATCTTGGTGGTCGAAAAAATACTGAAGACTATCAAGTCGCGCTGTAATAGCGAGTGGGTCAACAAGCGGAGATGACAAACGATGGGACAACAGCCGTGCGCCGGCTCCAGTGACGGTGAGGTCTACCACTGAAAGCAGGCTGCCCTTGCTTTGTCCCGTTTGTGTTCGGTGAATTTCAAGAGAGCGCCGTGTTGCGGCATCAATCATCATTACGCCGCTGGGCGACAGCCGCTTTGGTGCCATGAGTCGAGGGAGATTGCCTTTTTGGGTGTCACTCAGATATTTAACAAGGCCGCCAGCTGCTGCAAGGTCGGCGCGCGTAAAGGATGCAAAACCATCCAGAGTTTTAACGCCGAACATATCTTTTAGGCTTTGCGCCCCCTCAGAGCTATTAAAATGCATTGCCGGCAAAGGAGATATTTGTTCCTGCCAATCAAACAGGGCGGCGTCAAAAGTATCATCGCCAAGTAAACTATTTGATATCAACAATTCACCAGGTCTGATGCGGGCTAAATCAGCATCTAGGCGCTCCGGCCCAGTAGGCGAGATAAAAAAATCACCCGTTGAGATGTCACAAACTGCCAAGGAGCAAGACCCGTCGGCCATTGCAAGCGCCGCTAAATAGTTATGAGATCGGGCATTGAGTAAGTTTTCTTCGGTGATGGTTCCGGCAGTGACAAGGCGAACGACCTCGCGCCGTACAACGGATTTAGAACCCCGTTTTTTGGCTTCAGCCGGATCTTCAGTTTGTTCGCAGACAGCCACGCGATATTTTTGGCGAATAAGCCGCGCTAAATACGATTCTGCTGCGTGAACAGGTACGCCGCACATGGGAATGTCTTCGCCCTTATGTTTCCCGCGCTTGGTAAGGGTAATATCTAGGGCTGCCGCCGCGTTTACAGCATCATCAAAAAACATTTCATAGAAATCACCCATGCGATAAAAAAGCAAGTTGTCAGGATGATCGGCTTTGATAGATAGATATTGGGCCATCATTGGTGTAGTTTCAGATTTTACTTTTCCGCTATCTACAGTTTTTTTAGACTTTTTATTGTCGTTAGTTTTGACCATATTTATCCCGCAAGGCAGTTTTTCATATTTTTTGTTTATATTTGGTGTTACTAGAAAGCTAATCATCAAGGATCAGCTCAAAGCTTTTAGCCTACTATGACGCTAACGGCTAGGGCAGTCTGTGTCCAGAGACACAATATTATAATGGTAGGGTTAGGCAAACAATATGTCCTCAAATAATTCAAAGTTCACCGATAAAGAAGCCTTAAAATTTCATTCTGAAGGTCGCCCGGGAAAATTGGAAATCAATGCAACAAAACCGATGGCGACACAGCGCGACCTTTCCCTTGCCTACAGCCCGGGCGTAGCAGCTCCTGTTCAGGCTATAGCCGATGACCCCTCTTTGGCCTATGACTATACCGCTAAAGGCAATCTTGTTGCTGTTATATCCAATGGAACCGCCATTTTAGGCATGGGTAACCTTGGAGCCCAGGCATCAAAACCGGTTATGGAAGGCAAGGCAGTACTTTTTAAGCGTTTTGCCGATGTTGATTCTATCGACCTTGAGGTGGACACGGAAGATGTTGAAGAGTTTATCAACAGTGTGAAGTTTCTCGGGCCCAGTTTTGGCGGTATTAATCTTGAAGATATTGCGGCCCCTGAATGTTTTATCATTGAGCAACGCCTGCGCGAAGTTATGGATATCCCTGTTTTCCACGATGATCAACATGGTACGGCTATTATTTCTGCAGCCGGTTTGATAAATGCACTAGATTTAACAGGGCGTAATATCAAGACAACAAAAATGGTTGCTGTTGGCGCTGGTGCGGCTTGTATAGCCTGTATAGAGCTTATTAAGTCCCTCGGTATGCCCAATGAAAATGTAACGGTTGTTGATCGAACGGGCGTTATCTATAAAGGCCGCACTGAAGGCGAGATGAACCAGTGGAAGTCGGCCCACGCTGTTGATACAGATAAACGGTCTTTAGATGAGGCCGTTAAGGGCGCGGATGTCTTGCTTGGACTGTCAGCTGCTGGAGCTGTATCTCAGGATATGGTTAAGTCGATGGCGGATAAGCCGATCATTTTTGCAATGGCTAATCCCGACCCTGAAATAACACCTGAAGATGTGATGGCTGTGCGTCCAGATGCAATTGTTGCAACAGGGCGCTCGGATTATCCAAATCAGGTTAATAATGTGCTCGGGTTTCCTTATATTTTTCGTGGCGCTCTTGATGTGCGTGCAAGTACTATCAACGAAGAAATGAAGATGGCTGCCGCGATTGCAATTGCTGAATTGGCCCGCCAAGATGTTCCAGAAGAAGTCGCAGCAGCTTATGGCGGCGAACGTATGAAATATGGACCAGACTATATCATTCCTGCGCCTTTTGATCCTCGACTTATAGAGTTTGTGCCACCAAAAGTGGCCCAAGCGGCCATGGACACGGGCGTCGCTCATAAAGACATTAATGATATGGAAGTTTATCGCCAAACCTTGCGCGCACGCCTTGACCCAACGGCTGGCACCTTGTCAGCAATGTTTGAAGACCTGAAGAAGAAAAAGCCGCGTGTGGTATTTGCAGAAGCTGAAGAGGAAACAGTTTTGCGAGCTGCCATTAGCTACCAAGGTAGCGGATATGGTGACCCAATCCTTGTGGGATATGAGGCACCGATTAGAGAAAAGCTTATGGAGCTAGGCGCGGAACCTGAAGATTTTACCATCCTTAACGCCGCCAACTGTAAGCGGCTTGATGACTATGTTGAATATACATATGACCGCCTTAAGCGCAGAGGTTTTCTCCACCGAGATGTGGTGCGCTATGTGCACCGTGACCGGAACGTCTTTTCAGCTTGTATGGTAGCTCTAGGTGACGCAGACGCGATGGTAACAGGTGTTACTCAGCAATATTGGCGTGTCTTTAAAAACATTCGTCATGTGGTTGACCCTATAGCGGGACATATTGCTTTTGGTATAAGCATTATGGTCGCTCGTGGCAAAACAGTCTTTATTGCAGACACCACAGTTAATGAGAGACCATCATCTGAAACCCTTGCAGATATTGCGGAACAGTCAGCGCGTTTTGCCCGCCGAATGGGCCACGAGCCACGGGTTGCTTTTTTAAGCTTTTCAAACTTTGGTAATCCAAAATCTGATAAAACCGAACATTGTCGCAAAGCTGTGGAAATTCTTGATGAGCGTGGGGTTGATTTCGAGTATGATGGTGAAATGCAAGCCGATGTCGCGCTAAACGAAAACTTGCGACTGCTTTATCCTTTTATGAATTTATCGGGTCCGGCCAATATTTTGATTATGCCGGCTCTCCATTCAGCGAATATTGCTTACAAACTTTTGGCGGAGCTTGGTGGCGGCAAAGTGGTGGGGCCTCTCTTGCTAGGCATGGAACATTCCGTGCAAATTGCGCGCATGACATCAACAGCCACAGATCTCGTTAATATGGCAGGACTGGCGGCCTCTACAGCGATTGATATTCAAAAGCAGAAAGACTGAAAAAATAAACGAAATCACTTAGGTTTGGGCACTACTACCCCATGATTTTATCTTGCGGTATAGGGTTGAAGGGTTGACCTTCAATGCTTTTGCCGCGCGACCAACACTCCCCCCTGATATGCTTATGGCCTCTTCGATTGTTTGTCGCTCGACAACATCAAGCGGGAGAATATCCTTGGCCTTTGTTGGTAAACTATAGGCAGGGCCAAAAACAGTTTCTTTGTTAGGGAGTTTTGGGTTTAAGAGGTCAGCTTTTGTCACAAAAGGGGGTAACATGTTAGCCTCTAGTATTTCGCCGTCATTCATCACTGTGGTTGACTGGATAATATTGCTAAGTTCTCGCACATTTCCGGGCCAGTTATAAGCAAGGAGTGCGGCTTCAGATTCTTGTGAGAGCCGTTTGAATGCCTTGCCTTCTTCAGCAGCATACTGAAGCAGTAAGGCATTTGCTATCTGGAGGATATCATTGCCCCTTTTGTTAAGCGGGGGCATGTGAATGGGTATAACGTGGAGGCGGTAGTAGAGATCTTCTCTAAAGCGGCCTTCTTGGGTTTCTTTCCATGGATTGCGGTTGGTTGCACATATAAAACGAACATTTACCGCGCGACTGACGCTATCGCCAACCGGTGTGATATGGCCGCTCTGTATAAAGCGCAATAATTTAACTTGAAGATCAAGGGGCATTTCACAAATTTCGTCTAAAAAGAGCGTTCCGCCGTCAGCTTTGCTTGCTGCGCCTTCTCGGTCTTCGGTTGCGCCTGTGAAAGCGCCCCGTTTATGTCCAAAAACCTCACTTTCGATCAGATTGGCTGGAATGGCGGCGCAGTTTAGGGCAATGAATGGCTCTTTGCTTCTGCCGCTCAATTGATGAATAGAATCTGCGCATAACTCTTTACCTGTACCCGACTCCCCCTCAATGAAGACACTGGCATTTGAAGGTGCGGCGCCCTCTATCATACGGTAAACAGCCTGCATGGCAGAGCTTTCTCCGATAAATTTACCAAAGGAGCGATGTTGAACTGTGCTTGTAAAGCGTTCAACAAGTGCGTTAAGGCGGTAAAGCTCAAGCGCATTTTTAACCGTGGTGAGCAAACGGCTAGCGGTAAAAGGCTTAAGAAGGAAATCGATGGCCCCTTCTTGCATTGCGTTTACGGCAATTGAAACCGAACCATGGGCCGTGATAACAATAACCTTTGATGAGATATTTTGTTTTTGAATATGGCGAAGTATTTCTAGGCCGTCCATATCAGGAAGCTTTAAGTCCAAAAGAACAACCACTGGGGGCTGGTCTTTTATGAAACTTAAAGCATCAGCCCCTGTTTTAACAATATGAATGTCGTGCTCAATTGTTTTCAAATATGTTTTATAGGTTAAGCCAAGTGTAGGACTATCTTCTACAATTAATATGGGAGCAGGCTGTGCTTGCACGACTAAATTTCACTCTAGTTGATAATATTGATAAGATATAAAGTTTTAACATGGTGCCCTAAAGAGTTATAAACCACAAGAAAATGTTGCAAATTGCAACAAAATATGTGTCATCGCTTATGTTGTGTTGCCTCTTAGGCATTGTATAAAATTGTCGATAATGTGTGTTTAACGCCTTATTAAGATAATTTTTGTATACTAGGGCTGCGCTGTGGGGCGAGTTTTGATTAGGAGTACAAAATGCCACTTGATAATGAAATTGACCCATCCCCATCAGGCGCGGCTATAGAAGACACCACTTACTGTTCAGGCGAGGAGCGTTTTGAAGAGTTGCGTGAGAAAAAAAGACGCTCGGTTATATGGCCCGCTATATTGCATGTCGGAGACCATAAGTTTGACTGTCAGATCAGAAATTTTTCTATGGGCGGGCTTAAGCTTAAGCTTAATCTTCCGTTTAAAGAAGGTACAGCCGTTAGAGTTGAGATCCCAATGCGTGATATAACTTTAAATGCTGAAATTGCATGGCAAGCAGACAAGCTTTTAGGCCTTTGCTTTTTAGAAGATGAAGATTTGCTTGAGGGTATATTTAATGAGCGCGCATCGGGAATGGGTGTTGAGCGTAAAATTCCTCAAAGCGGTTATAGAGCAAAAATAAGCAGCTTAAGGCTTTCTTGATACATAGTGCATATCATGTCTTTTACCTACCCAGCAGGCAAACTCCAGTGATAGCCTTAAATGCACACTTTACCTGATGCTGTTTTATGGTATAGTTTTTTTCGGTTATTAGTGTTTTGGGTGTTTGGCTGGTCTATTATTTGATTAATATAATTTTTTATTATTAAAATACTATGGACAAGCATTGAGTAGGAGTGGTGCAAATGGCATTTGGCAATAAAGGTGTAAAAGACACCCCTCTTGTCGGTGAAGCGATGGAAGAGGACAATCGTCGAGATGCGCAAAGACGCTCTGTCTTGTGGCCAGCAATTTTGCATATTGGCGACCATCAGTTTAATTGCCAGATCAGAAATTTTTCAATGACCGGATTGAAGCTTAAGTTCAACCTTCCTCTTAAGGAAGGAACGGTTGTTAAAATCGAAATCCCAAAACGAAATATTGTTTTAAGGGCGGATATTTCCTGGCAAGCAGATGAGCTTTTAGGAATTCGGTTTCTTGAGAAAAAGGAAGTTGTTCAGGATATCTTTGGTGAGCGCGCTGCTGTTATGGGCATTGGGGCCAAGGAGCTTATGGACGCCCTTGAGGGCCCAGCGGCGTAACAGTATCTATGACAGGTCGATTAAAAGCAGAAATGTGGGTTCAGGCTCAGGTTAGGCGATGTTTCATTGAAAACACACCGGCCTTTATTGTTGCGCGTGGTGATGCTGAGCGCGGTGGCATTCTTTTAAAAATTAATCATTTTAAAAATGGTTGTGAAATATTACAGCCGATAACGGATATGAATGGAGATCGAGTATGGATGCGATTGACAGGCGATGTTATGGTTGATGAAAGTGAGGCCGATGACATTGTTAGAAAACGCCGCCAATATGATACAGATCTTTGGGTTGTTGAAATTGAAGATTCGGGTGGAAGTTTCAATATAGAGCATTTTTTAGATGAACCCGTTGATCAGGCCCCCCTTTAAAGATTAATCAAGCTCATTGCTTGCTAAATTATTTCACTGTAGGTATCTATTTGATAGAATTTTCTGTATTTAGGCAGACAAAGTAAGGCATATGCGTGATAGATCTATTTCCTCTTCTACGGCCATTTATTTTCCTTCTTGATCCGGAAGTTGCCCATAACCTAACCATTAAGGGCCTAAAAGCAGGGCTGTCTCCTACTTTTTTCGCTAAGGGTGATGACCCTGTTCTGAAAACATCGGTATTTGGCTTAGACTTTAACAACCCAGTGGGGCTAGCAGCTGGTTTTGATAAAAATGCCGAAGTGATGGAAGCGATGCTGGCTCAAGGCTTTGGGTTTGTTGAAGCGGGCACGGTAACACCGTTGCCACAAGACGGAAATGCCAGACCGCGCTTGTTTCGTCTAAGGGAAGATCGCGCTGTTATTAATCGATTTGGGTTCAATAATGCAGGTCTTGAGTCCTTTGCCAAAAATCTTACAGCGCAAAAAGGTCGCCCGGGCATAGTGGGTGCTAACGTTGGGGCGAACAAGGACGCGACTGACCGAACGGCGGATTATGTAACAGGCATAAAGCGCCTGAACGGCCTCGCTAGCTATTTTACGGTCAATATATCATCGCCGAACACACCTGGGCTAAGGGCCCTACAATCAAAAGATGCCCTTGAAGACCTTCTCTCAAAAGTTATTAAGGCAAGAAATGAAGGCCCGGCAACCCCGGTTTTACTAAAAATTGCTCCAGACCTTAGCGAAGAAGACAAAAAAGATATAGCAGCGGTGGCGCTTGAGGTGGGCATTGATGGGCTGATCGTCAGCAACACAACAATTGAACGCCCTAATAGCCTTAAAAGTGTGCATAGAGGGGAGTCTGGTGGATTATCTGGTGCCCCTTTGATGGCGAACTCTACCAAAACCTTGTCAGACATCTATAAATTAACAGATGGAAAAGTCCCGCTTGTGGGTGTTGGTGGAATTGCTAGCGGTGCTGATGCCTATGCTAAAATTCGGGCTGGAGCATCTTTGGTGCAATTTTATTCAATGCTCGTTTATGGCGGCACAGGCATGGTGGCTCAAATAAAGCGTGAATTAGCCGATTGCATTAAATCCGATGGGTTTTCTTCAGTAAGTCAGGCAGTGGGTGCTGATCATAAGTAATGATATTCAAGGCTAGGCGAAAAGCGGCTCTAGGGAAATGGGGGGTGGTGTGTTGATAGCGGCGCTGTTGGCAAAGGCAGTATTTGCTTGTTGGACACTGGCGTGAACCACAGGCTGCCCTGCAGCTAGGCTATCTTTTTTGGCGGCATTTTCCCGCGCTATTTGCTCTTCTTCCTCGCGTTTTATTGTTCTTATTTCAGCTTGTGCCTCTCGGATTTTAGCTTCAGCAGCAAGCGCAACAGATTTATCTTGGGCCGAGGGCTGGGCAGGAGCCAAGGCTGCCTTTTTTACTTGTTCCATTTTTGCGATTGTGGCCTCAGGGCTTCCGGGCTCACTGCTTGTATCAATACTAACTTCGCCTGATATTGCGTATCGCTGCGCATCTGGTCCGGTTACATAAGAAAAACTTGGGGCACCTGTAATGCCAGATGCAGCTCCGACATGCGCTTGTTCATGGGCTCGTACTTCACGGTCTCGCGCAGCAAGCCTTTGAACAATTTTAAGTTCTTCACCACTCAGTTGTTGCTGGGTGCGCTGTGAAAGTGGTTCATGCGACACCACTTGTTTTAAAGGGGCTGGGCGCGCTGGTTCTGCTGGCAAGGGCTGCTCAGCAACGACACCACTGCCTTGTGAGGCGATGACATGGGCTGCAAAGGCACTTGTGCCACCCGCGGGTGAGGGCGGCGGGGTTGGATTGTCCGTCTTGATAGGTGTTGGCGTGTTGGGTTTATAGGTCTCATGAGAGATAACTGGCAGAGCGTCACTTTCCCTCGCCGGTGCGCTTAAGGGAGGTTTTATGGGTGGCGTTGCTGCTCTGGTAGGCTCAGCTACGGTGATTGATCCACCAGCTACAGGCGCTAAACCAGGCGGTGGTGGCCCTGATGATCTAAATGTTTCACCTAACAACATAACTAGCACCCCAACGTGATAAACAAACTACAGTATAGCATATATGCTGGATATTGTCATTATTGGTGTCAGTTGGCTTAATTATTACTATTTTTCTTGTTTTTTTATAGCGTGAGTAACTATGCACTATTTGCACATTGCAATTATATTTATCTAGGGTAATGCTTTCACGCTATTAACAATTGAACTATAGGACCCATGGTGAATGACAACTGTAAATCAATCAAATGCCCCAAGTGGTTCGCATAAACGCATTTGGGCCATTGCAGGTCCCGCTATGCTGGCAAATTCGTCAGCGCCGTTGGTTGGTTTGGTGGACACTTGGGCGGTAGGCCACCTACCAAGCGATGTACATTTGGCTGCCGTTGGTCTGGCGGGTGCTGTCTTTACCTATATTTTTTGGATGTTTGGTTTTCTCCGTATGGGCACAACGGGTCTGGTGGCTCAAGCACATGGGGCAGGCGACCAGAAGAGAGTGCTTTATGAGTTAGTTCGGGCAACGCTTTTGGGTGGCATTATTGCGGTTTGTATTCTTCTGTCTTATGGCTGGATCCGCGATATATCTTTTGCGTTGATGGAGACACCGGAGGCGGTCACACCTTATGCCGAGCGTTATTTTAATATTCGTATTTGGTCAGCGCCAGCAACGCTTTTTTTCTATAGTGTGAACGGTTTTCTTATAGGCACCGCGCGTGCAAAGTCCGCCTTAGTGCTTCAGCTTGTACTTAATATCACAAACGGAATTCTCAACCTGGTCTTTGTAATAGGTATGGGAATGGGTGTAGAAGGAGTGGCTTTAGGAACAGTGATCGCTGAATGGTTTGCTGCAATTCTTGGATTTATCATGATCGCCCGTATTTTTGGCACCAAAGATTACCTTGGGGCTTTTGTCCATGCGCGGGCATGGCAAACAGATAAGTTTAAACGACTATTTTCCCTAAATAGTTTCATATTCATGCGAACCCTGCTTTTACTGACAGCACTGTTGCTAGTAACGCGCACTGCTGCGAGCTTTGGGCAAACAGCGCTAGCTGCTTCGCATGTGGTTACCCAGTTTTTAATGCTAATATCATTAGGCCTTGATGGCTTTGCTTATGCGGCTGAAGCCTTGGCGGGCGCTGCTTATGGTGCGGGCGATCGAAAGGCCTTTAGAATGTGGGTGAAGCAGAGCTTCATTTGGGCCATAGGTACTGCTGTTGTTTATAGTCTGGTCTTTGTTGTCGGAGGAAATGGCATTGCTGCCACGCTTACAGACATCATGCCTGTTAAGAATATTATTGCCACCCTCTTGCCTATTATCGCTTTAATGCCACTCATCGCTGTTTGGTGTTATCAATTTGATGGCATATATATCGGAGCCACCGCTGGCACAGCCATGTTTGGTACCATGGCCATTGCTTTTGCAGTATATATCCCAGCCCTTGAGATGCTGAGTGCAAGGTATGGCCTGGCAGGTGTTTGGTATGCTGTGCTCATATTTATGGCTGTGCGAGGCGTGGCGCAGGCATTATGGTATAGGCGGATTGAGAATAAGTTGTCTTAGATAACTTTTAATACATCCTCGGGTGGGCGGCCAATGGCAGCTTTGCTCCCATTGATAACAATCGGGCGCTCGATAAGCTTTGGTGTCTTTACCATTGCGTCAATAAGAGCGGCATCATCATTAACACTGCCTAGGGCCTGCTCCTTATACTCAGCTTCTTTGGTACGCATAACGTCTCTGGGGGTGTGACCCAGCATTTGAATCACTGATGCAAGCTCAGCTGCGCTAGGGACATCTTCAAGGTAGAGGCGAATATTGGGGGTTACACCACTGTCTTCTAGAAGCGCCAGTGTTTGACGGGATTTGCTGCAGCGAGGGTTGTGCCAGATGATAACAGACATGATTTTCTCCAATATTCTCACGAATTCTTTATAATTTTGTTGAAGCACAATATATCATCCGCGCCAGCACTCAAGCGATATTATGTGTTAATTGACTATTGACACAAGTGCAACAAGGCGACAGTCTCAGCGCCCGTGAACAGCCTACTATACAAAGGATAATCAGATGAAAGCGAAAACCGGCATTGACCGCAAAATCACTAAAAAATGGGCCCGCCAAACCCAAATGGTGCGCGCTGGTACTATGCGGTCTGATTTTGATGAAACGTCAGAAGCGCTTTTTCTCACGTCTGGTTTTGCTTATGAAAGTGCGGAAGAGGCCGAGGGTCGTTTTGACGGCACCCGTGAAGGCTTTGCTTATTCGAGACAATCTAACCCCACGGTTTCTATGCTTGAAGAGCGTCTCGCTGTTTTGGAGGGAGCTGATCAAGGCCGCGCTACAGCGACAGGTATGGCGGCCATGTCTTCGGCTATTTTGTGTCAGGTTCGCAGCGGCGATCATGTGCTGGCCTCTGAAGCTTTGTTTGGCTCTAACCGTTGGTTGATGGACGAATTATTGCCGCGCTACGGTGTTGAAACGACGGTGGTGAACGGCGCAGACCTTGACGCATGGAAGGCCGAGACCAGATCTAATACAAAAGTCTTTTTCACAGAAACACCGGCCAACCCAACCCTAGAAGTGGTGGATATTAAAGCCGTAGCTGATATCGCGCATGAAGCAGGTGCCTGCATGATTGTAGATAATGTTTTTGCTTCGCCAATATTGCAGCGGCCGATGGAGCTTGGTGCCGATGTGGTTTGTTATTCGACAACCAAACATATTGACGGTCAGGGACGGTGCCTTGGCGGAATAGTGCTTACAAAGGCTGATTTTGACGAAGAGCACTATTATCCCTATTACCGACACATGGGTATAGCGATGTCCCCTTTTAATGCTTGGGTGACGCTCAAGGGCGTTGAAACGCTGGGCATTAGAGTGAATGCTATGTGTGATAATGCCGAAAAGGTTGCACACGCTATAGCGGATAAGGTTGTTGATACACGCCACCCTATGCTTGAAAACTTTAAGGACCGCGACATTCTCTTTTCACAAATGGATCGCGGCGGCACGATGGTAGTGTTTGATCTGCCGGGCGGGCGTGACCAAGCCTTTAAGTTTTTAAATGCCCTTGAAATTGTAGATATCTCCAATAATTTGGGCGATAGCCGCTCGATCGCGACCCACCCATGGTCGACAACGCATAAGGCGCTGGCTGAAGAAACGCGACTGTCGCTTGGCATCAGTAAAGGCCTTATACGCTTGTCGGTTGGCCTTGAAGACGGCGATGATTTGGTCCGTGATGTTACCCAAGCACTGAGCGTTGCAGGGATTTAGTCTATTGCTGTGCGTTAGTAAGCTGGACAGACGTCGGCGCTAAGCTTATCATAAAGTTTATAACAATGAGGATGCATCCGTGCGAACTGGCAGCGACATGAAAACCGGACCGTTATTTGAAGAGACCACGCATTCTATTCGGGTGGGGGTCTATACACATTATCTTGAAGACCAATCCGATCCAGATGAAAATAAATATGTTTGGGCCTATCAGGTCTCTATCAGCAATGAAGGCGAAGAAACAGTTCAGCTGTTAAATCGTTATTGGCATATTACGGACAGTGGTGGCGAGATTAAAGAAGTACGCGGTGAAGGGGTTGTGGGGGAGTGCCCAACCCTTAAACCGGGAGATGTTTATCGGTATACTTCGGGAACGCCGCTCAAATCACCATCATCGCCGAAATCCTATTCGGGTCGACGCCTGCGACCAGCGTGGAAATCCTGCCGGTGTTTGTCCCCAGGCGGAGCAACGGCAGTGCCGTCCTAACCCCGGCGACGATCACGACGGGCACGATCGCTCTTGCCAATCTGGCGTGCAGCGAGTCGCCGACCGGGCAGTGGAGGACGATCACCACAGCCACGGCCAGCACCTTCGAGGGCTGGATGGTCGGCCACTATCTTCGCATCGCGTCCGGCACGAACTGGGCGCCGGGCATGTACAAGATCCTCACCGTCAACAGCGCCACGTCGATCACTGTCGAAACGGACGTCGCCTCTCAGAATGTCACGAGCGGGGTTGGATACATTCCGGTGCCGTATCAGGAAATGTCAC
>CBFDBT010000050.1:0-14401 GCA_965603115.1 uncultured Alphaproteobacteria bacterium | reverse complement strand
GGGCCTTTCAGGGGTTGAAGCCCATGCCCGTCTTTCCATTACGCACTATAAAGGTAAGACCGAAGTTGTTGCCGTTACCACTGATCCTTATCCTGGCGTAAAGGGTGGAGAAAAAGGCGTTGTCATCATGAAGCTCCTGCGCGGGGCGGCAGATGCGCCAGACCGTGGTAAAGTAGCGATTTTAGGTCGTAATCCCGAGGCGATCTGGTTTAGCGGTTATGATGACCGTGTCGCCTATGACGAAGCTGGACTATTTGATGGTGTGAAACCTTAAATAGGAAAGCTTTATCATGATCAATAAACAGGTAGATACTGTTCAAGATGCCGTCAGCGATATTCCTGATGGTGCGTCGGTGATGATTGGTGGCTTTGGCGAAGCAGGCAGCCCAACCGAGCTTATTCATGCTTTGATAGATATTGGCGTAAAAGACTTGACGATCATCAACAACAACACCGGCAACGGGGAAGTTGGACTAGCAGCACTTATCGGCAATGGACAGGTCAAAAAGATGATCTGCTCCTATCCGCGCTCCAGTCATTCTGTGGTTTTCCCTGAGTTATACCGTGCAGGAAAGATTGAGCTGGAAATAGTACCACAAGGCACTTTAGCCGAGCGTATAAGGGCGGGTGGCGCAGGTATTCCCGCTTTTTATACCGCTACCACAGTGGGAACAATATTAGCTGATGGCAAAGAAGTCCGTAATTTTGATGAACGAGATTATGTTCTGGAGTTTGGCTTGAAGGCTGACTACGCCTTGGTTAAATGTGAAACAGCCGATACGCAGGGTAATCTGCTTTATAATAAAACAGCCAGAAATTTTAATCCCATCATGTGTATGGCTGCTGACACAACAATTGTTCAAGCTAAGAAAATTGTTGCGGTTGGGGATATTAATCCCGAATATGTGGTTACGCCCAATGTGTTTGTTGATCGTATCGTTGAGGTTAGCTCGCCAGTGGTTGAATCAAAATTGATAGCCGAGGGAGTACGCTATAATGGGTAGTGATGTAGCACAGGCTAAAGGCTGGACCCGTGACCAGATGGCGGAACGTGCCGCAATGGATATTCCCGATGGATCTTATGTGAATTTAGGAATTGGTATTCCTGAACTTGTAGCCAAATATGTGCCAGAAGGTCGGGAGTTTATCTATCACACTGAAAACGGATTGCTCGGCATGGGGCCTTCACCCGAGGCAGGGCAAGAAGATCCAGAGCTTATCAATGCGGGTAAAAAGCCTGTGACTGCTGTACCGGGGGCCAGTTATTTTCATCACGCGGATAGTTTTTCGATGATCCGCGGCGGGCATATTGATGTTTGTGTGCTTGGTGCGATGCAGATATCCGAGAGCGGCGATCTTGCCAACTGGTCAACTGGCGCGGCGGATGCCATCCCCGCAATTGGTGGTGCGATGGATCTGGTCGCTGGCGTGAAAACGATATTTGTTATCAGTCAGCACACCACGAAAACTGGTGCGGCCAAGCTGGTTAAGGATTGTAGCTATCCGCTAACGGGTAAGAATGTTGTTACGCGCGTCTATAGCGATTTGGCAATTATTGACATTACACCGGAAGGGTTTCGTGTCCGTGAATTGGCGCCGGGTGTAACATTTGAAGAAGTCTGCGAAAAAACGGATGCACCGCTATTGCCCGCTATGGAGGCCTGAAATGACCACAAGCTCTAAAAGTGAGACTATGTTTGAACGCGCCCAAAAAGTTCTTCCGGGCGGTGTAAGCCGTAACACCTTACTCCGCGGCGCGCACCCCTTGTATGTTAGGGAGGGCAAAGGCTGTGTTGTTACTGATGTTGACGGAGTTGAACGGCTGGATTTTGCTAATAATATGGCGTCTCATATCCATGGTCACGCTTACGCGCCCATCGTGGAAGCCGTAAGCGAGCAACTTAAGCACGGCATGGCGTTTACCATGGCAACCGAACAGGAAGTTCTTTTTGCCGAACATATGTGTGGGCGCTCCCCTTCATTTGAGAAAATTCGTTTTGTAAACTCGGGTACCGAAGCTGTTATGGCCGGCATGAAAGCCGCACGCGCTTATACAGGGCGCCCGAAAATAGCCAAGGTAGAAGGCAGTTATCACGGAGCTTATGATTACGCAGAAGTGTCTCAGGCGCCTGCGCCAGATAATTGGGGGATGATTGACCGCCCCAATGCAGTTCCGCTCGCGCAAGGCACACCGGATAGTGTGCTGGAGGATATGGTTATCATTCCATTTAATGATCCGGAAAATGCACTCGCAATTCTAGATGAATGCGCTGACCAAATCGCTTGCATCCTTATCGACCCCATTCCGCACCGTATCGGCATGGTGCCGGTCGACGTTGACTTTGTTAAGGCGCTGCGCAAATGGTCCCAGGCGAATGGTGCGCTTTTGATGTTTGATGAAGTGATTACTTTCCGCAGTGAAGTGGGTGGCATGCAGGAACGCTTTAATATCAGGCCTGATCTAACGGCTATGGGTAAAATGATAGGCGGTGGTTTCCCTGTTGGCGCTCTTGCAGGTAGTGACGATGTTATGGGCGTGTTCACCAGCGGAGAAAAAGGCCTGCGCTTGCCGCACTCGGGGACTTTTTCTGCCAATCCGGTGACCATGACGGCGGGTCTTATCGCTATGGAGCATTTTGACGCTGAGGCCGTGGATAAATTGAACGCACTGGGAGATTATGCCAGAGCGAGCATTAAAGAAGCGATCAAGGTTGCTGACGTTCCTGCCAGTGTAACAGGAACAGGGTCTTTGTTCAGGCTTCATCTGAAAGCCGAAGCCCCAAAAAACTACCGTGAATCCCACCTGACAGCGGATGAAAAACAAGCACTCAGCGCGCTCATCAATGCCTTATATGATGATGGTATTATGATGATCCATACCGCCGCTGCTACGCTCTCTACTCCCATGGGACAAGCTGAAATTGATCAGCTCTCAGAGGCTATTCTTAAGGGCTTGAAGTCGGTCAAACATATATATGCGGGCTAATTACTGGCCTTCGCAGGAATGACAGTGGTTGCTCGGCCTTTTTGGGCTCTTTTCTATTGCATTGATGATCCGCTATGGTTTAGCGTACGGTGATATTTGGGGGGTAACCTAGGGAGACTATTCATGGACGCACTAAAAGACATCGGGGCTTATGCCTTTCCATATTCAGCACTTGCAACACTTGTTATAGCGCTGTTGGTTTCGATTTTTTCTATTACAGTTGGTAAAATGCGTGAAAAGCACTCTATTCCGGCACCAGAGGAATCTGGTCATATTGAGTTTGAATGCGCTAACCGAGTGCATTTGAACACAATAGAGCAAGCCGTTGTTTTCTTGCCAGTAATGTGGGTTTTTGCCGCCACGGTATCTGATCTTTATGCCGGAGCCGCTGGTGCTGTGTGGATTATCGGGCGCATAGTATATTCCAAAGGGTATATGGAAGCGCCAGCAAAGCGCCATAATGGCTTTATGATTGGTTTTTTTGCTTTTGTTATCCCGTTCTTTTGGTCGCTTTATGCTGTTGTGATGCAATTGGTCTAGATATTTAAGTCTGTTCATTTTTCATTCAGGCTCATTGTGCTAGTTTACAGGCATGCGTAATCAGTTCATTAGGAGATAGCCCGTGCCGCCAAAATTAAAAGCCGCATTAAAAGTCACAGTAATTGCAGGACTTATGATCGGCCTTGCCGACACCGGCATGAGCGATGATGAAACTCCAAATGACGAAGTTGCCAAGGATGAAAAAGAACAGACAGCTCTTGCTGATTTTAAGGCCCTGAAGAAATATGAAGCAACAGGTAAAGTTAAGCGCTGCATCAGCCTTAGCAGAATACAGTCCAGTAGAGTGCTTGATGATCAAACAGTCTTTTTCAAGATGCGAGGTAGAAAGCATTATGTAAACCGTTTGAAATATAAATGCCCATCGCTAAAGCGCGAAGAGCGGTTTATGTATAAAACGTCTATTGGTCAGCTCTGCAACATTGATATTATCACGGTTCTTGATAGCTTTGGCCGCCAGTGGGGCTCTTGTGGGCTTGGTAAATTTGAAGAAATGAAGCTTAAGCCAAAGCCGGACCCTGACGCTAAGTCAGAGCCAGAAGTAGACGATAAGGCTAAATCTTAGAATTCGGCATTACTTGGTGCTAAAGGAGTAATTTCCTCCGCCACTCTCTTTTGAAAGATACATCGCACGATCTGCATTCCTAATTATTTTTTCAGCACAATCGCCGTCATGGGGATAAAGGCTGATACCAATACTGGAGCCTATGAAAATCTCTTGATTATTAAACATGAATGGGCGGTTTAGCGTTTCAATTATATTACTAGAGACATGAGCCGCATTTTCAGGGTTGCCAATTGAAGGTAGGATGCCAATGAATTCATCACCACCCATGCGAAAGAGAATATCAGTCTCTCTGATACAGTCCTGCATGCGCTTAGAGGCTTCCCGTAATATTGCATCGCCAGCCTGATGTCCGTAATTGTCATTGACCGCTTTAAAACGGTCAAGATCGATATAAAGTAGTGCCAGTTTCTCTTCTCGGCGGTGCGCAGCGGCAATTTCCAGTTTGAACCGCTCATCAAAATGACTGCGATTAGCGAGGCCAGTGAGCATATCATAATAAGCGAGCTGGTGCAGTTGCTCTTCTTTTTCTTTTAATTCGCTGATGTCGGTAAGGATGCCGACATAATGGCTGAAATTGCCTGCGCTATCTTTAATTGCTGTGATGCTCATCCATGTTGGATAGATTTCTCCGTTCTTGCGCTCGTCCCAAATTTCACCTTGCCAACTACCCGTCTCTTCGACTGTATCCCATAGGGTGCGATAGAAAGCCTGATCGTGATAGGGTAATCTCGGTATTTTCGGCTTGTTGCCGATGAGCTCTTCTCTGCTGTAGCCTGTAAATTTACAGTAGGCATCGTTGACGAGTGTATTTTTATAGTGTTTGTCAAGAATTATCACACCTTCATTGGCATTTTCAAAGACACTAGCGTATATTTTGATAGCCTCTTCTTGTTGCCTAGCCATGGTGACATCATGAACAGTGCCAATCATGGAGACTGCTTGACCCTTATTATCAAATTGAACTTCGCCTTTTTCGTGGACTGTCTTTTGGCTGCCATCTGGTAATATTATGCGGTGGTCGAGCTCATAAGGTCGTTCTTGTTTGACGGCAGCATCAGTAGCATCTTTTACCATTTGGCGATCATCTGGGTGTACTGAGGTCATAAAACCTTCATACGACGCGTCAAAGCTGGCCTTATCAAGGCCGAAAATGCGAAAAATTTCGTCCGACCAGCTGACAATATTATTGGTGATATCCCAATTCCAGTTGCCAAGATGAGCAATCCGCTGGGCATCTGCGAGGTTTACGCAACCCTTGATCATCTTCTCTTCAACTGAATGTTTATAGAGTGCCATCTCTATAGCTAGTAGTAATTCACGCTCGTTTAGCGGTTTCAATATATAAGCATAGGGTTCAGTAATTTTAGCACGGGAGAGAAAGTCATCGCCTGAGTGAGCGGTCAGATACAGTACAGGTAGTTTGTGTTTGTCACGTATTAGCTGGGCAGCTTCAATACCATCCATTGAACCTTGTAAGACAATATCCATCAGCACCAGTTCTGGGGCAAGGAGGGAAAATTGTTCAAGTGTTTCTTCAGCGGAATCTAATATGCCCACTACTTCATAACCATGTTTCTGCAGGTGCAATTTGAGGTTTTCTGCGAAGAATGCATCATCTTCAACAATTAAAATTTTACACTTACTCATAACATTGAACCTTCACTGCCTAGACTATCTGAAAGATTTTTTGCTCTGGCTTTGATAATTAAGCCGTTCCAGGTACTCTTTAGGCAGTATGAATATATTGCGTTAAATAATTATGAGATAGATGGTACCATTTGAATCTTAATATTTGATGAAAACTCGTTTGCCTTAGTACTGACTCAACTGCATTTGATAGCCGATGGAGGCTAAAAACATGGCAGGTCAAATGCCAGGTAAGGAGCGTAAAATCTTTGCTTGTCCTGAAGATAGCGGTCAGCCTTAATGGCCAATTTCTATTTATCTCTTCCCAGCACCGCTCCACCGCTAAGAATCGTAATTCATCGCACAGCACTAACTCTTTAGCGCAATCAGCTTGGGTGCCTAGATGGCACTATTGTATGCTGCATATGTGAAAAAAGAGACAAAACATAGACAAGAAATCGTTTTTTCTGTTGGCGAGAGCCAAACTCCCCTGCATAGTGACACAACAGGGGAGGATAGTGTTTCTCCTCGCAAAGGGAGAGGCCTAACCGTGTTGGATCGTCTATTTAGGGACAAAAACAGAGCTTTTTGGATATTGCAACTTTTTGGTTGGACGGGATATTTTATCCTGCGCGTTTTTACGGCCTTAACATATGGCGTTGAATTAGCCGACTATGCCTCGCGGGCTTTTTTGCTGATGGTGGTAGGTTTTGGCCTTTCGCTTATTATGCGGTACATTTACCGCCAAATCAGGGCAAAACCACTGCCAGTGGTATCTTTAACAGCAGTTGTGACATCAGTTCTTTTTGGCGGGCTTTTTTCTTTCATTGAAGTGAAATACATAATTTTGGATGATCGCGGCGGTCTTGCATTATTGGGTAATGCGATGTTTGAGGCTACAGCCCTTTTTGCTTGGTCGACGCTTTATTTTAGTTTTCATTATTATAATGATTTACAAGAGCAGCGCGCCAAGGCGCTTGCCGCCAGTGCTATGGCACATCAAGCCCAGCTTAAAATGTTGCGCTACCAGTTAAATCCACACTTTTTGTTTAATACGCTCAATGCAATTTCAACTCTAGTTCTCGAAAAAGATACCGACAGTGCCAATAAAATGCTGACCAAACTGAGCAGTTTTTTACGCTATACTCTGGTCAACCAGCCGACGCAAAAGGTTAATTTGGAACAGGAAATTTATACACTTAAGCTTTATTTGGAAATAGAGCGTGTGCGCTTTGAGGATCGTTTAACCGTTGAGTTTGATATTGAGGATAAAGCGATGGCTGCCTTGATCCCAAGCCTTATTTTGCAGCCCCATGTAGAAAATGCTATAAAATACGCTATAGCTCCGTCCCTAGATGGCGGCACACTTAAGGTTAAGGCAAGAAAAGATGGTAAAAACTTAGTGATATCTCTTGAAGATGATGGCCCCGGTATGGACGATCCTGATAAACCCATATCTACATCCTCTTCAGGGGTTGGTATAATTAATACGCGGGATAGGCTCAATCAAATTTATGGTAAAAACCACACTTTTTTCATACAAAATATCGAACCCTCAGGACTTAGAGTTTGGATGAAAATCCCTTTTGAAACCAAAGAAAACGAGCAGGTGAAAGAATGATTAGAACTTTAATTATCGATGATGAGCCTCTTGCAGTGCGCGGTATGAAAATCAGGCTAGCCGAATTTGATGACATCAACATAATTGGCACCTGTAGTAACGGTCGCGAAGCCGTAAAGACGATTAAGGAAGAAAAACCCGACCTTATTTTTCTTGATATACAAATGCCGGGTTTCGATGGATTTTCAGTTTTACGCTCGCTTGTGGGTGAGGCTGAAATTCCACTGGTAATTTTTGTCACAGCTTATGATCAATATGCCCTTGATGCTTTCAAGGCCCATGCGATGGATTATCTTTTAAAACCCGTTGATGAGCAAGTGTTAGCTGAATCTATAAATAGAGTGCGTGACCATATGGCACAACGAACGGCTGTTGAGCAAAATAGCCGTTTGGTGAATTTGATTGAGGGCATGGATAATCCGCCAAAAGAAGCCTTGACGGCCATCCTAGAAGCTGCGGAAGGTCACCAGACGACTTCAAGTGAAGTTTATGATAGCCAGTTGCGGATAAAAGACCGCGGCCATATCACAATCGTTAGCATTAGCGAGGTTGAATATATTGATGCAGCGGGTGACTATATGTGTATTCACACAAATGATAAAACCCATATTTTGCGAGAAACGATGAAGGTAATGGAAAAGCGCCTTGATCCCAAGATATTCCAGCGTATCCACCGCTCGACCATTATTAATCTCAATAAGGTTAAAGAAGTGAAGCCGCATTCTAACGGGGAGTGTTATTTGCTGCTGGAGAATGGGCATGACCTTAAGGTTAGCCGTTCTTATAAAGACGTTGTAGGACGCTTTTTGTAAGGCTATTCACGCACTAATCCTTTTTCAAATTGACCTGCGACAATTGGTCTTATCTGCTTTTGACCTATAAAACCCCATACTCACCAAACGAATAAGAAATAGTGTTCTTGGGAGAAAGCAGTTCTGTGACTTTTTCTAAACATATGTTGCCGCCCTTGTCGCCTGTTTTGGTGGCTGGGATAGCGCTCAAAGTCATGCCGCTGGCAGCTTTGAACCCACTATTGGAAAAAGCTATTCAGGTTATGCTTGACCGTCACCGAGATGTGTTTGAGCGATTGCGGTGCCTAGATAATGTGACATTTGCTATAGACCCCACAGACCTGCCTTTTGTCTTTATACTCGCTCCCGATATTAATGCCCCTAGACTAGAGGCTGTATATTCCCTTGATGATGTTGACGTTACTGCCTCTATCCATGGTTCTTTCACTGTACTTACAATGCTTTTGGAAGGTTCAGTTGATGGTGATGCGCTCGTCTTTTCTCGGGACTTGATTATCGAAGGCGATACAGAAGCCGTGTTAGCGCTCAGAAATGCTGTTGACGGTGGAAACATACAGATCAAGGAAGATTTGGCGAGTGTCTTTGGCCCGCTTTCAATCGTGGCCAGCAAAGCCGCTGATGGTGTGATTAGCCTCGCTGGTCGTGCGGGAAATAATATGGAGCTACTACAAGAAGCCCTCCTTAACCGTGTTGTAAAGCGCACCGAGGCGCATTCATTACAAATAGAAGATTTGGAAGAGCAAATAGAAGGCATACAAAAGAAAATCAAAAAATTAAAGCAGAGGTCCGAGCGTGGAAAATAAAGCATTAGAAATGGTATGCCCTGCAGGCACACCCGCAGCCCTTAGGGCAGGAGTTGAGGCAGGCACAGATGCTGTCTATTTGGGATTTCAAGACGAGACCAATGCGCGTAATTTCCCCGGGCTGAATTTTACGCGCTCTGAGTTACGTGAAGGGGTGCGTTATGCCCATGATAATGGGGTTAAGGTGCTGGCCGCTATCAATACTTTTGCCAAGGCTGGCAATCTTACGCCGTGGCATAATGCAGTTGATGATGCTGCGGACTGCGGTGTTGATGCTGTGATTTTGGCGGATATGGGTGTTCTGCAATATGCGACTAAGACCCACCCAAGCTTGCGGAGGCACTTATCGGTTCAGGCATCAGCGAGTACGGCTGAGGCGATTAATTTTTACCAAAGTGAATTTGATATCAAACGTGTAGTGCTGCCGCGCGTACTTTCCGTACCAGAAATTAAGGCGCTCAACAAAAAAATCTATATTGAAACGGAAGTTTTTGTTTTTGGAGGCTTATGTGTAATGGCCGAAGGGCGTTGCAGTCTGTCATCATATATCACGGGTATATCCCCTAACAAAGAGGGGGCTTGCTCGCCAGCAAGTCATGTGCGCTACACACAAGAACGTGGAAAAATGGTTTCCAAGCTAGGAGAATACACCATCAATTGTTTCAAAGAAGGTGAGGCCGCCGGTTATCCTACGCTGTGCAAAGGTCGTTTCGTTACCGATGACGAAACATCCTATTTGTTTGAAGAGCCAACCAGCCTCAATGCTCTAGATATGATCCCTGATCTGATGGAAGCGGGCGTTACTGCGATCAAAATCGAGGGACGTCAAAGAGGTAAAGCTTATATATCAACAATTATTCCTGAAATCCGCGCCGTCGTAGAAGCAGCCTCTAAAGGTGAAGCCTTGCCGTCAACGAACATTTTGTGTGACGTGACGGAAGGGCAACGCCAAACCGCAGGGGCTTATAAAAAGAGCTGGAGATAATATTAATGAGCGCAAATCTTGAACAAGCAAGTCTTACCATGGGGCCAGTACTTTATAATTGGTCGGCGGATAAATGGCGGGACTTTTATTTTCGTATAGCCGATGAGGCTGATGTTGATAGTGTTTATTTGGGCGAGGTGATTTGCTCAAAGCGTGCCCCATTTTATGCGCCCATTATTCCTGAAGTTATTGATCGCTTAGACGCTGCTGGTAAACAAGTGATCTATTCTACACTGGCACTTGTGATGAATGATCGAGAGGTTAAAGCTATAAAAGAAACAGCTTCAGCCCTTGATATGCTGATAGAAGCCAATGACATGTCGGCAGTTGCCAACTTAAAGGGCAGGGACTATGTGGTTGGGCCGCATATAAATGTTTATAATGAAGGCACACTGGATTATTTAATAAGCACCGGGGCTACGCGCATTTGCTTGCCCGCTGAAATGCCAAGTCAAACCATTAGCACCCTATCTGCTCATAGTAGCACAGAGATGGAGGTACAGGTTTTTGGTCGCCATGTGCTTGCGCTTTCTGCGCGTTGTTATCATGCTCGCGCTGACGGTCTTTCAAAGGACAGTTGTTTGTTTGTCTGTGAAAAAGACCCAGACGGCATGAATGTGCAAACAATCGCAAAGCAAGATTTTTTGAGTGTTAATGGTATCGCGACCATGTCGCATAGTTATTGTAATTTAATGCGCGAGATGCAGGAATTGTTGGCCAGTGGTGTGACGCATTTTCGTCTGTCACCGCAGGATGTGGATATGGTTGCCGTTGCAGGGCTTTATCGTAGCGTACTTACTGGGGATATTGATGCTGATGAAGGCATATCTCGCTTGAGCATGCTAACGGGTGATATACCCTATTCAAACGGCTTTTATCACGGTGTTGAAGGCGTGAGCTGGGTATAAAATTATTCGCGGCTATCAACCCAGGTAACATGACCCATTTTCCGTCCCTCACGGGCTTCGTGTTTGCCGTAATGGTGATAATGCGCACGCGGATCTGATAGCCACTCTTCAATTTTATGAATATCGTCACCAAACAGGTTTTTCATGCGCACTTCACCTAAATTTTGTGCGTCGCCAAGCGGCAAGCCGCAAACAGCACGAATATGCTGTTCAAACTGACTTGTTCGCGCACCTTCGATCGACCAGTGTCCTGAATTATGCACCCGCGGGGCAATTTCATTAACCAGAACTTGGTTGGTTTTCTCCACAACAAACAGTTCCAAGGCTAAAATGCCAACATAGTCGAGTGCGTTGGCTAGCTTAGCCGCCATAACGTGCGCTGTGGCCGCGAGTTTTTCGCTAATGTTAGCAGGTACTGTTGTTTCGTCTAAAACTTGGTTTGTATGTTTGTTTTCTGCAATTGGGTAGGCTGCTATGCGGTTGTC
Source organism: uncultured Alphaproteobacteria bacterium (assembly GCA_965603115.1). Classification (GTDB taxonomy): domain Bacteria; phylum Pseudomonadota; class Alphaproteobacteria; order Sphingomonadales; family Kordiimonadaceae; genus CBFDBT01. The sequence continues at coordinate 3,049 of CBFDBT010000050.1, read as the reverse complement.
TGCCCCTCTTGCTACAATGGCGGATACCTCTGTATCAAAATCAATAAAGCCTTCAAGTATGGCAGGCACACCTTTCATCTCAGCAAAGGCATCTGCAATGTCCATCTGGCTATGGAGGACGGATTGGCCCTTGCCATCATAACCACCGCGACGCGTTTTAGCGATCGCTGGCAGGCCCACTTTTTTTACAGCGGCTTTTAGCTCGTCTTCAGTTTGGAAAGGCGCAAAAGGCGCTGTTGCAATACCGTGGTCTTCGAGGAAGGTTTTTTCTGTTAGGCGATCTTGTGAAATTGCCAGTGGCAATGCGCTAGGGCGGAGCGGTTTAAGTTTGGCAATAAATTCGGCAGTAGCCGCGGGAACATTCTCAAATTCATAAGTAACCACAGCTACTTCGCTAGCAAATTTTGCTAATGCCTCTTCATCGTCGTAAGCGGCAATAGTATAAGCATCAGCAACCTGAAAAGCAGGGCTGCGCTCTTCTGGGCAATAGATATGGCATTTGTAACCAAGTGGTGCCGCTGCAAGAGTTAGCATGCGGGCTAATTGTCCACCGCCCAAAATTCCAATGGTATTACCGGGTTCAATGATTTCCATCAGCTTACTCGCTCTCCACAGGAATTTCGCCAACAGCAGCACTTTGCTTTGCGCGCCAATCATCTAGCCGTGTGGCTAAGCCTTCGTCCATAAGCGCTAGAACAGCTGCTGCGAGCAGGCCGGCGTTTTTAGCGCCAGCTTTGCCAATGGCAAGGGTGCCAACAGGGATGCCACCTGGCATTTGTACGATTGAAAGGAGGCTATCATTACCGCTGAGGGCTTCGCTACGCACCGGCACACCAAACACTGGGATTGGGGTCATGGCGGCTGCCATTCCTGGCAGATGTGCGGCGCCACCAGCGCCTGCGATAATGCATTTTAGGCCACGATCCTTGGCGGTTTTTGCATAGTCATAAAGGCGATCAGGTGTGCGATGCGCTGAAATTATGCGACTCTCGAAATTCACACCAAGTTCACTGAGAATATCCGCAGCATGTTTCATTGTCGGCCAATCTGATTGACTGCCCATAATAATACCAACGTCCGCCTTCATACTCTAGAGCCTTTCTAAGGTCCTTAAAAACAAAAATGCTGACACAGTCATGAGGGTCAGCAGAGCGCGCTATTATAGGTATTGGCGCGCAGTGCGCAAGATGGATAATATATTTTAGGCAATAATATCGGGAATGAGTGAATCTTCAAAGAGACGAATTTGGTCTTTGATAGCAAGTTTTCGCTTTTTTAGGCGCTGCACGAGAAGTTGATCAAAAGCAGGATCATTCATGATGGCAATAATAGATTCTTGTATATCACTATGCTCTTGCATCAACTCGGTTATGCGGTCATGGATAAACTGCTCCTGAATTTTTGCGCCGTCATCCATAGTGTTTTGCCTTAGCCCTCTTGTGATTAGGCTCGCATTATAGCATAATTTTAAATAAAGGGAATAAGGTTAACGTGGTGCCGTTGGCAAGTCTTCGCCCCAGCGTTGGACGCTATCACTATTGATATCAAATAAATCCAGAACTCGCCCAACAGTTTGCAAGACCATTTCATCGAGATTGGCAGGCTTTGTGTAAAAGGCGGGCATGGGTGGCGCTATGATGGCGCCCATTTCACTTAGGCCCGTCATCGTGCGCAAATGCCCTGTGTGCAAGGGAGTTTCCCGCACCATCAGCACCAGTTTGCGCCGCTCCTTCAAGACGACATCAGCTGCGCGAGTGAGTAAGCTTGAGGTTACGCCTGTATGAATTTCTGACATGGTTTTAACCGAGCAGGGCGCTATGAGCATGCCGCTTGTGCGAAAAGACCCGCTAGCAATTGCTGCCCCAATATCTTTGTTGTTATAGCTATAGTCAGCCATATCCTTAAGGTCATTTAAGCTGTAGTCCATTTCATGAGCGAGGGTACGCTCCCCGGCTTTGCTGATCACGAGGTGGGTTTCAATACTAGCGACCCGGAGTTGCTTGAGCGCTTGGACAGCATAAGTAATCCCTGATGCCCCACTAATTCCCACGATGACTTTCTTTGTAGTAATTATTTAATCCGATCTTGAAATGGCAAGAATAGTTTCTATTTCTAATTAGAGTACACAGTGATCCGGTTGCAGCTTTAGACAAAGAATATTTTTTATTCAGTCTCGAGTCGGCCTAGTTAGAAAAGACTTCGCTAAGCCATCAAATTGCTTCAGTTTGGTATTAAGTGACTCTAAGTCCTAGAAGATACAGCATTCATTGAATGCGACAAGTCTTTCTAGTGACAAAATGCAATTTTTATGGTGACATAAATCAGTCAATTTAATTTTTTTAAGGAGTACGGGAATGAATATTGAATCTCATGTCGAAAATCTACAAGCTAAACACACAGATATAGAGAGCATCATTTCCAAGGAAGAGTTAAGACCTAACCCAGACACAATGCGAATACGAATGTTGAAAAAAGAAAAGCTCCGAATAAAGGAAGCTATGGCAAGATTTGATGAGTAGCTCATCTAACATATAAAGCAAAAAACGCGCGGCCCATGATTAGATATCAGGTCGCGCGTTTTTTAATTTTTAGGTAGAAATTTATTATTCAGACGGAGCTTCTTCAGTTTTTGGTGCCTTTGCCGCAGCTTTTTCTGCTGCTTTTTGTACCATTTCATCAAGCTCTGTCTGACGACATAAACCAAGCGCCACTGGATCATTCGCTTGAATGTTTTTGATGTTCCAGTGGGTGCGGTTGCGAATGGCCATAATCGTTGGTTTCGTTGTGCCAACAAGGCGACCAATTTTCGCATCAGTTAATTCTGGGTGATGACGCACGAGCCAAGCAATAGCGTCGGGCTTGTCCCCGCGTTTGGACACAGGTGTATAGCGTGGCCCCTTAGAGCGCGCGGATGCCTGAACAGACTTTGTATCCATTGCCAGTGTGGTTTTGGGGTCAGCCACACATCGCTCAATCTCAGCCTGCGTGAGTTGTCCATGCTTTGTTGGGTCTTGGCCTACCATGTTAATGGCGACAGTTCCGTCAGCGA
>CBFDBT010000049.1:0-14415 GCA_965603115.1 uncultured Alphaproteobacteria bacterium | reverse complement strand
TGAAACAATACGCAGCATGGAGCGCCCCAAGAGGACAACATCACGACCATGAGCCTTGGCAACCTGACCAATAGTATCAAGACGTGCAACATTTGAAGCAAAAGTCGTGACCGCTATCCTGCCATCAATCTTGCCAACCAAGTCCATCATACTGGACAGAACATCACCTTCAGAACCCGATTCTTCCTTGTTAAATACATTTGTAGAATCGCCCACCATAGCAAGCACACCCTCGTCTCCAATCGCCTTTAGAAGGTCTGATGGGCATTTCGGGCCAATGATAGGCGTATCATCAAGCTTGAAGTCACCGGTGTGAAAGATTGTACCTTGATGGGTTTTAATTTTGAGACCATGCCCCTCGGCAATGGAGTGCGCGAGCGGTACATAGGTCACCTCAAAGGGTGATAAATCAATTTTTTTACCTGCTTTAACAACATGAATGGGAACAATATCTAATAGTCCAGCCTCAGCGAGTTTGCCGCGAACCAGCTCTGCGGTGAAAGCTGTGCAATAAATTGGGACTTTAAATCGCTCCCACAAATAGGGCACAGCGCCAATATGGTCTTCATGACCGTGCGTTAATACTATCGCCAGCAAATCCTCACCGCGTTCTTCGATGAAAGCTGTATCGGGAAAAACAAGGTCAATTCCTGGTGAGAATTCATCAGCGAAGGTCATTCCAAGATCAACCATAATCCATTTGCCGTCACAGCAGTAGAGGTTGAGATTCATACCAATCTCACCAGAGCCGCCTAGGGGGACAAAGAGTAAGTCATTGTTCGGATTAAATTTTTTGGACATATAGTTTAAATTATTTCTATTTATTGTTACGGTCATAGATTAGACGCAAACCATGCAAAGTCAGGTCTACTACCACTTCATCAATCGCAGGGGTGTGGTCAATGAATATTGTTGCCAAACCACCTGTCGCGATTACTTTCATTTCAGTATCATGTTCTTTTTTTATACGTGAGACAATGCCTTCAACGAGACCAATATAGCCCCAGAATATACCAGATTGCATCGCCTCCAGTGTTGTGCGTCCAGTGACAGCCTGTCCATCAGATGGCGCTTCAACCGCTATTCGCGGTAATTTTGCAGCAGCTTGGTGCAGCGCCGCCAGAGAAAGATTAATACCGGGGCTTATTACACCGCCTAAGTAGGCGCCATCTTTTGCCACGACATCAAAGGTAGTTGCAGTTCCAAAATCCACCAGAATAATAGGCCCACCATATAGATCATTGCCAGCAACAGCATTAACCAATCTATCTGCACCAACCTCTTTAGGATTCACTATTTTGACATCAATACCAATGTCCACTCCCTTTGAGCCAACGATAAGGGGTTCAACATGCAAATAGTTGAGGCACAGACGCGTTAGGGGAAATTCAACTTGTGGCACAACGGTGGCGATAATAGCGCCATCGATGTCTTTAGGGTCTTTACCCTCCAACATCATCAATTGACTGATCCACACCATATATTCTTCGGCTGTACGTTGATCCAAAGTTGAAATACGCCAGCGATTTATAATCTCACTCCCATCAATGAGAGCAAAGACTGTATTGGTATTACCAGCATCTATCGTCAGTAGCATATTTCACTCCTACCCTCTTTAACTCGCAAAGATATCGCCTGCATATAGTCTACTTTCCGTACCATCGTCCAGCTTTATGATTAACGCACCATCTTTATCAAGCGTTACTAAACGGGCCTCAACATCAAGGTTAGATGTTTTAATCTGCCTTTTTTCTCCCATACCCCAAGAATGGGTCAGCCAATCCATGCGAATGGGGTCAAAACCAAATTGCAACCATGCTTGCCATTGTATATCAAAGGCCTCTGCCAGATTTTTAAGGTAGTCTTGCGGTTCAATAGTTTTCTGCATTTCTTTTGCAAAACTGGTAGCAGGAAACTGTGCATCATGGGGATATAAACTCAGGTTAGTACCAATGCCAATAACCAGAAAGTCTACATCACCATCTGTGCCAATGGATGATTCTATTAAAATACCGGCTACTTTTTTCTCATTAAATAAAATATCGTTAGGCCACTTACAGCGTATTTGCTTTTCAGGCGCTCCAGATTTTATTAAAGCTTGTCGCACAGCCAGAGCAGCAATATATGGCAGGGCTATCATCTTATCCGGCTTATCACGCGGCCTAATCATAAGGCTTGCATAAAGGTTTCCTTTTTCAGAGACCCAGACCCTACCTAGGCGACCCCTGCCCGCACTTTGACTTGCCGCGGCGACCCAAAGCGGCCCTATGTGACCTTCCACAGCCATGTCACGGGCCACATCGTTGGTACTTGTAACAGTATCATAGAAAACAGCTTCAACACCACTCGGCATCGAAGCTGTTAAATTTTTAAATTCTTCTGCCATAATAGGGCTTTAAAAGACCAATGACTTTGAAGCCCAGCCAGCCACCACAACGAGCGGGGCAATCATAACAAAATAGCTAATCGGGGAATTGATGACCGCGGCAGAGAATATTACAAAGCTTAAGCCTTTACTCTTTTGCTTATCAAACGATTCCACAGGCTCATCAAAGAACATAACCTTGACGATGCGCAAATAATAATAGGCACTAATCACACTGGTCAGCACACCAATGACGGCAAGGGTGATCAAGTCAGCTGCGACTGCGGCTTTAAAGATATACCATTTCCCGAAAAACCCTGCCAGCATTGGAATACCAGCTAACGAGAACATGAAAATCGAAAGCGCAATGGCCATTGGTAGATTATTCTGCGATAGACCTGACAGGTCCGCAATATCTTCCACAGGCTGAGACCCACGGCGCATTGTTAGAATAACACCGAATGTACCCAGCGTCATGGTCATATAAATCGCAAGATAAACAAGCAAGGCTTCAATACCGAGTTGCGTACCAGCCGCAATACCAATGAGCGCATACCCGACATGGCCAATAGAGCTAAAGGCCATCAAACGCTTGACGTTTGTTTGCACGAGAGCAAAGAAAGCCCCAACCAGCATCGACCCTATAGACATAAAGATCACAACTTGCTTCCACTCAGCCATCATATCTGGGAAAGCTGACGCCATTACACGGGTGAAAAGCGCTATGGCTGCAATTTTTGGTGCTGCAGCAAAGAAGGCTGTAACAGGCGTTGGTGCGCCTTCATAAACATCTGGAGTCCACATATGAAAAGGAACCGCCGATATCTTAAACGCTAAGCCTGCCATTAAGAATACAAGACCAACCACGAGCCCCATATTCATGCCCTCAAGGGTTTCAACGTGGCGCGCAAGCATGTCGAAGTCTGTTGTACCGGAAAAACCATAAATAAGGGAAATACCATAGAGCAACATTCCTGAGCTGAGGGCTCCAAGTACAAAATACTTCAAACCCGCTTCCGAGCTTTTAGCACTGTTGCGGCTAAAGGCGGCCAGTACATAAAGACTAAGAGACTGAAGTTCCAGCCCCATATAAAGACTCATTAGGTTATTGGCTGAGATCATCATCATCATACCAAGGGTGGCCGTTACGATTAAAATTGGAAACTCAAAGCGGTCAATATCCTTATCTTTGAGATATTGATTGGCTAAAAACAACGACGCGATTGATGCAATCAGCACCAAAGCCTTTGTAAAGATAGCAAAACTGTCGCTGACAAACATATTGCCAAAGGTCACCTGCCGCTCACCACCCACTTGTGTAACCAAGAAAACACCAACGACAAGAAGAAGCATCATAGCCAAACGATTAGTCGCAGTGAAGCTATCCTTGCCTTTAAAAACACCAAACATGAGAAGCACCATAGAGCCAATTGCCAGAATTATCTCAGGCATTGCAGGTGCAAGAATTGGAAGTTCAGCACTCATTCTACTGTCTCCTGATACACAGATGATACTGCGACGTGATGTTGATTGATTAATTTTTCTACTGAGGCGTGAAGAGGCTCTAAGAAGCTATTAGGATATACTCCCATCCAGAACACTACAGCAACCATTGGCGCAAAGATGAAAAACTCCCGTGGTGAAAGATCTGGCATGGCTTTCACGTCTTCTTTGGTGAGCTCACCAAAGAGGAGGCTGCGAGCTAACATTAGCATATAAGTCGCGCCGAGAATAACGCCAGTTGCTGCACCAAAGGCAAGCCAACTGCTATATTCATATGCACCGAATAGGACAAGAACTTCTCCGACAAAACCAGATGTCGCCGGCAAGCCTACACTCGCCATAGTGAAGATCATGAAAAAGACCGCATAGCGCTTCATATTGTTAGCCAAACCGCCATAACGAGCAATCTCGCGGGTATGCAATCGGTCATAGACCACACCTACACTAAAAAAGAGTGCCGCTGATACAACACCATGGCTGAGCATTTGGAATATCGCACCTTCAATGCCTTGCTGGTTCAATACAAATATACCGATGGTAACAAACCCCATATGCGCCACAGAAGAATAAGCAATTAGCTTTTTCATATCCGTCTGCACCAGAGCGACCAGAGAAGTATAAATAACTGCAATCACACTTAAGCCCATGACAAGAATTGAAAAATAATCCGAAGCTATAGGGAACATTGGCAAACTAAAGCGCAGGAAGCCATAACCACCCATTTTCAAGAGAACACCCGCCAAGATCATAGAACCTGCTGTTGGCGCTTCCACGTGGGCATCTGGCAGCCATGTATGTACCGGCCACATCGGCATTTTCACAGCAAAAGACGCAAAGAAGGCCAGCCAGAGCCAGTTTTGGGCGCCGGGGTCAAAATGATAATTCATCAAGGCTGGAATATCCGTGGTGCCTGCTTGCGTCACCATCCACAAGATAGCAACCAGCATGAAGACGGAACCAAGCAGCGTGTAGAGAAAGAATTTGTAACTTGCATATATTCTGTTTGCGCCGCCCCAAACACCTATGATCAAGAACATAGGAATAAGGCCACCCTCAAAAAATACATAAAACAGGAAGATATCAAGCGAGACAAACACACCTATCATTAATGATTCCAACACCAGGAAGGCTATCATAAATTCCTTGAGACGCTTATCTACAGATTCCCAAGTTGCAAGGATAACAAGTGGCATCAAGAAAGTTGTCAAAATAACAAACAACAGCGAAATACCGTCTACACCCAAGTGATAGTTTATCGTATCACCAAACCAGGATGCCTTTTCCACAAACTGGAAATCAGCGCTGGCATTATCAAATCCTGCCCAGACAACAAGCGACATGATGAATGTAACAAGTGTCGTTATGAGAGTAATAATACGAATATTGCTATTCGCTGTTTCACCGTCACTACGAACACTCCAGACGAAGAAGGCACCAATCATAGGTACAATCATGAGAACAGATAAAAAGTTATCGAAAATAGTCATTTATTCTATCCCCCTAATGGCTTGCTGTGGTCATGAACCAAGTCACGACCGCTGCAACGCCAATGAGCATCGCAAATGCATAATGGTAAACATAACCGGACTGAATAACCCGTACACGGTTGGCTATTGCATTGATAAGAGCTGAAACACCATCAGGTCCTAAGCCATCAATGACTTGTTTATCGCCTCTTTTCCAGAATATCCGTCCAAGCTTTTGAGCGCCGCGAATAAAGACAAAGTGATATAATTCGTCGAAATACCATTTGTTGAGCAGGAAGGCATAAACCCCATCCCAAGTTTTCGCTATCGCATCCGGCAAGTCTGGGCGACGGATATACATTTGATAGGCTAGTAAAAAGCCTAAAACCATCACAACGAAGGGAGATGCTATTACTGCAAAAGGTACATGGTGCGCTGCATCAATTACATCGTTCGCGGATGTCATAACAGCGCCATTCCAGAAGGCAAAGCGAGCCTCTCCGATAAAGACATCGTGGAAATACCAGCCGGCGAACAAAGCACCTGTCGCCAGTACCGCAAGCGGCACAAGCATATTAGCGCCGCTTTCATGCACATGGTCTTGTACTTTCTTGTCTGCTCGGCTTTCACCAAAGAAGGTCATGAAAATCAGACGCCAGCTATAAAAGCTTGTCATGAAGGCAGCCGTTACACCCATTACAAAAGCAAACTGAGAACCAGCCAGCTCTGAAGCATAGGCAGCTTCAATGATCAGGTCTTTTGAATAATATCCAGCGGTAAGCGGAAAGCCTGTTAGGGCAAGCGTGCCGATAATCATAAAGGCAAAGGTCCAAGGAATTTTCTTCCAAAGCCCGCCCATTTTGCGCATGTCCTGTTCATCGCTCATCGCGTGGATCACAGAACCCGCACCAAGGAATAAAAGGGCTTTAAAGAAGGCATGGGTAAAGAGGTGGAAAATACCACCACCAAAAGCACCAACACCAAGAGCAAAGAACATATAACCAAGCTGAGAGCAGGTTGAATAAGCAATCACACGTTTGATATCATTTTGCACAAGACCAACCGTTGCTGCAAAAAATGCAGTAGAGGCACCAACTATTGTAACCACATAAAGCGCGGTTTCAGACATCTCAAACATAGGGCTAAAGCGTGCAACAAGGAATACACCCGCCGTTACCATTGTTGCTGCGTGAATAAGCGCAGAGACAGGTGTTGGGCCTTCCATCGCGTCAGGCAACCATGTGTGCAAGCCAAGCTGGGCTGACTTGCCCATTGCGCCAACAAACAACAGCAAACATATAATCGTTAGTGTATGCCAGTCATGACCGAGGAATAGAATATGGTGATCTTTATATGTATCCAACTGAGCAAAAATTTCAGTGAATTCTACAGTACCAAACACGAGAAACGTGGCAAAGATACCAAGAGAGAAACCAAAGTCCCCTACCCGGTTAACCACAAAGGCTTTAATCGCAGCCGCATTAGCAGATGGTTTTTTATACCAAAACCCAATGAGTAGATAAGATGCAAGACCAACGCCTTCCCACCCCATGAACATTTGGATAAGATTATCCGCCGTAACCAGCATAAGCATAGCGAATGTAAACAGCGACAAATAAGCAAAGAACCGCGGCTTGTCTGGGTCGTGGCTCATATAACCCACAGAATACCACAACCAGCATCACCGCCGTTAAAGTGTCAATATGTAAGGCCCAGTTAAAGTTTAATGTGCCAGAAGATACCCAGCTCAACACGTGCACATCAACAGTGCCACCATGATTCATTGCCACCGCGTAAAAAGCGACCCAGCTCAAAACAGCCGAAATGGTAACAAAGCCAGATGTAATAAACTGCGACAGCTTATCACCAAGTGAGCGACCAAACAGACCCGTTATCAAGAAGGCGATTAGTGGCAGAAAAACAATTGTTTTATATAACATATATAAGCCCCTTAGCCTTTCATCTGATTGATATCTTCCACCGCGATCGTGCCGCGGTTACGGAAGTAGATGACAAGAATTGCAAGCCCGATAGCAGCTTCAGCCGCTGCAACGGTTAAAATAAACATCGCAAAAACTTGCCCGACCATGTCCTGCATATACGATGAAAATGCTACTAGATTGATATTCACCGCCAAGAGCATCAGCTCAATAGACATCATAATGATGATGACATTTTTACGGTTAAGGAATATACCGAAAACACCAAGTGTGAACAGGATAGCCGCAACGATTAGATAATGCTCAAGACCAATTTCTAACATCTTAGATACCCTCCCCTGACTTCACTTCGACCGTGTCATAGGCCTCTTCAGGACGACGTGCATTCTGCTCCATAATATTTTGACGCTTAACACCCGGACGACGCCTAAAGGTCAGCACAATCGCACCAATCATTGCCACAAGCAGGATTAAACCAGCCACCTGAAAACTATAGATATAATCAGTGTAAATGAGTTCACCCAAAGCAACAGTATTTGAAGTGCTGGTAGCTTCCGGCATTGGAGATGCTATGCTTTCGGTCATTTTGGGGCCATAAGTCCAATTAATAACAAGGGCGACAATCTCAACAAGAAGTATTAGCCCAACCAAAGCCCCATATTGGACATTTTGCAAAAAGCCCTGACGCATCTCGACAAAATTAATATCGAGCATCATCACAACGAACAGGAAGAGCACCGCAACAGCACCCACATAAACAATCACCAGCAGCATGGCGAGAAATTCAGCGCCCATCAGCACAAACAGCCCCGCTGTGGAAAAGAAAGCTAGAATTAGCCACATAACACTATGCACAGGATTTTTAGCCGATATGACTAAAATGCCAGACGCGATGGTGACAAAAGCGAAAAGGTAAAATGTGAAAGTTACAAGAATCATGATATCCTTCCCTCCTTATCTGTACGGCGCATCAAGGGCGATATTTTGAGCGATTTCACACTCCCAACGATCACCATTGGCCAACAGTTTTTCTTTGTTATACATAAGCTCAGCGCGTGTCTCGGTAGCAAACTCAAAGTTTGGCCCCTCAACGATAGCATCAACCGGGCATGCTTCTTGACAGTAACCGCAGTAAATACATTTTGTCATATCAATGTCGTAGCGTGTTGTGCGACGTGAACCATCCGCGCGGGGCTCAGCTTCAATCGTTATCGCTTGTGCGGGGCAAATAGCCTCACAAAGTTTACAGGCAATACAGCGTTCTTCACCACTGGCATACCGTCTAAGCGCATGTTCACCACGAAAACGGGGTGACAACGGCCCTTTTTCATAAGGATAGTTCAGCGTATGTTTCTTGCGGAAAATATACTTTGTGGTCAGCCAAAAAGCCTGCACGAATTCTTTCAGCAATAGACCTTTAGCAATTTGAAAAAATAATTTCATATCTCACCTATGATCCCATTCCGGGGATCCACCCCATATACATCATGACACCGCTATAAAATACGACGAAGAAGAGCGACAATGGCAGGAAGACTTTCCATCCCAAGCGCATAAGTTGGTCATAGCGATAGCGCGGCACAAATGCCTTTACCATCGCGAACATCCAGAAGAAAAAGAGAATTTTACCGATCATCCATATCCATCCGGGAATAAAGTCCAGAGCTTCAATCGGGGCTTGCCATCCGCCGAGGAACAATATTGCCATCATCGCACTCATCAAGAGGATATTGGCATATTCCCCAAGGAAAAAGAGCGCAAAAGCCATAGATGAATATTCCACCTGATAGCCAGCTACCAACTCAGCTTCCGCTTCAGGAAGGTCAAAAGGTGGGCGGTTGGTTTCTGCCAGTGCAGAAATGAAAAAGAGGATAAAGATCGGGAAAAACGGGATGATATGCCAGCTAGAGATACCACCGCTTTGCGCCAACACAACATCGGTTAAGCTTAGTGAACCCACTTTTACAAGGATAGTAACCAGAATAAACCCTATTGAAACCTCATAAGACACCATCTGCGCTGCCGAGCGCAGTGCCCCGAGGAAGGGATAGCGACTATTGGAGGCCCAACCTGACAGGATAATACCATATACCCCAAGCGAACTGATGGCGAGTAGGTATAAAATACCAACATTAAGATTTGATATTGCCAAATTCTCACCAAACGGGATAACCGCCCAGCCAATAAGCGCTAAAGTAAAGGTTATCATCGGTGCGATAAGGAAAAGGCCTTTATTAGCCCCCGTTGGTATGATGGTTTCTTTCAAGAAAAGCTTAATACCATCAGCAAATGACTGCAAAAGCCCCCAAGGGCCCACAATATTGGGGCCACGACGAAGCTGAACAGCCGCCCATATCTTACGGTCAAAATAAACCGACATGGCAACGCCAATAAGGAGCGGTAATGTCACTAGTAAAATAGCTGAAATAATAGCAGCCATTGTACCAATCCAGCCAGCTAGGCCAAACCACTCCGCGTAGAGATTATAAATTGCATCAACCATATTATTCTGCAGCCTCCGCATTGGCAGCAGACGCTGCAATAGCTTCATCAAGGATCGCCGAAGAACGGGCGATTGGGTTGGTTTTATAGAAATCTGTTACAGCAACCGAAAGATTGCCAGAAACATCGCCTTTGGTGCCAAAATCAGCCCAACTATTATCTGATGCAGCAAGAGATGTCATTCGCTCGCGTATCTGTGCCAGATTATCATAAGGCAGCGTCTGACCCAGCACTTCTGATAGCGCCCTAAAGATTGTCCAATCTTCTTTGGCAGCGCCGGGAGCATCAACAGCTTTAGTAGTGTGTTGAACGCGACCCTCTGTATTGGCGTAAGTTGCTGATTTTTCAGTATAAGCAGCAGATGGCAAGATAACATTGGCGTGCTTTACACCTTCATCACCGTGCGTGCCTATATACATTGTATAGCAAGAAGCGAGGTTTGATGTATCAATCTCATCTGCACCAAGAAGGATAACCGCTTTTAGCTTGCCTGATTTGGCGTCACTTAATATCGCATCAACACCACCCTCTGTCGTTAGACCGAGATCAAGGCCACCAACACGACTTGCGGCAGTATGGAGAACATTAAATCCGTTCCAGTCATCTTTAATGCAATATTTATCAGCTAAATCACGAGCCGCTTTTAAAACTGCTGAACCATTCGAACCACTGAGAGCGCCTTGGCCAACAATGATCATTGGCTTGGATGCCGCTTTAAGCGCATCGGCTACCTTCGCATTTTGAAGCATTGATGCATCAGTGCCCAATTGCTCGACAGCATATGTCTGGTCTGTGGCTTCACCAACATTAGAAACCTTCAATCCACTAGAGAGAATAGTCTTTCTAATACGGGTATTTATAGTTGATGCTTCAAGTCTTGGATTAGCGCCAACCAGTAAAATATAATCAGCCTCTTCAATACCATTAATCGTGCTATTGAAGATGTAACCGCTACGGGATGATGCATCGAGAGCAGCGCCATCTTGACGACACTCAATACGCTTAGAACCAAGGTTTTCCATCAGGTCCTTGAGCGCTGTCATGCTTTCCATGTCCGCTAGATCGCCAACAATCGCTGCAATTTCATCGCCCTTAATACCTTTTAGGTTCTTCTTGATATCTTTAAAGCTTTCAGCCCAACCAGTTGCCTTAAGTTTAGTCTTGGCAGTTATATAAGGAGTGTCGATGCGGTTCTTCTTGAGTGCGTCAAAGACAAAGCGTGACTTATCAGAAATCCACTCTTCATTAACATCATCGTTAATAGCTGGGCGAATACGCATAACCGCTTGTCCGCGAGCATCTATAAATATAGATCCCCCAACAGCATCCATAACATCTATTGATGTTGTTGCCTTTAGCTCCCAGCTTCTAGCCGTAAAGGCGTAGGGCTTGTTAGTGAGCGCACCAACAGGACAAAGGTCAATAACATTACCAGAAAGCTCGCTATCGAGAACACCATCCAAATACGTAGTAACCTGTGTCTCTGTGCCGCGGTAAAGCGAGCCCAAAGTATCAAGCCCTGCTACTTCTTCAGCAAAACGAACACAACGCATACAGTGAATACAGCGCGTCATCTCGGTTTTAATCAGCGGCCCCATGTTTTTATCAGTAACAGCGCGCTTAACCTCGTCGTAGCGACCATCACCAGCACCATAAGCAACCGATTGGTCTTGCAGATCGCACTCGCCGCCCTGATCGCATATTGGACAATCAAGTGGGTGATTGATCAGCAAAAATTCCATCGCGCCTTCACGAGCACGCTTGACCTGCTCACTATCGGTCCGAATAACCATGCCATCACCTGCAGGCTGCGCACAGCTAGCGATAGGCTTGGGAGACCGTTCCATCTCAACAAGACACATGCGGCAGTTACCTGCAATTGACAAACGTTCATGATAGCAAAAGCGAGGAATTTCCGCCCCAGCTGCTTCACAAGCCGTTAAAACAGAGGAGCCCGGCTCAACTGTAACTTCTATTCCATTTACCGTTAAGGTTGGCATTGACTGACTAACCTCCCTATTCTGCTGCTTGACGCGACTGATACGCATCAATACGGGCTTCAACTTCATCACGGAAGTGACGCATCAACCCTTGAATTGGCCAAGCTGCAGCGTCTCCCAGTGCACAGATCGTATGACCCTCAATGCGCTTTGAAACATCCAACAACATATCTATTTCGCTTTTTTCAGCGCGACCTTCAACCAGTCGCTCCATCACGCGCCACATCCAGCCAGTGCCTTCACGACACGGCGTACACTGCCCGCACGATTCGTGCTTATAAAATTCAGCTAGTCTGGCAATGGCTTTGACAATATCAGTAGACTTGTCCATTACGATAACAGCCGCTGTGCCCAGTCCTGATTGCTCGTCTTTTAAACTATCAAAGTCCATTAGCACAGTGTCGCAAATGTGTTTCGGCAACATCGGGACAGACGATCCACCGGGTATAACCGCCAGTAGATTATCCCAGCCACCAATAACGCCGCCTGCATGTTTTTCAATCAGTTCTTTGAGTGGAATGCCCATCTCTTCTTCAACATTACAAGGATTGTTAACATGACCAGAAATACAGAAAACTTTTGTACCAACATTGTTTTCACGACCAAGGCCTGCAAACCAGTCTGCACCGCGCCTGAGTATAGTTGGCGCAACAGCGATTGATTCGACATTGTTTACGGTAGTTGGGCAGCCCCAAACACCAACATTAGCTGGAAAAGGCGGTTTCAAACGCGGTTGACCTTTTTTGCCCTCGAGGCTTTCGATCAGCGCAGTTTCTTCGCCGCAAATATAAGCGCCGGCACCACGGTGCACATAAACATCAAAGGCATAACCAGACCCACAAGCATCTTTACCCAGAAAGCCTTTGTCGTAAGCTTCTGCGACAGCTTTCTCCAACACTTCAGCTTCACGGTAAAATTCACCACGAATATAAATGTAGGCGGCCACGGCTCGCATGGCAAAACCAGCGATGAGACAGCCTTCAATCAATTTGTGAGGATCATGACGCATGAGGTCACGGTCTTTACAGGTTCCCGGTTCACCTTCATCAGCATTGACCACAAGGTAAGATGGGCGACCATCTGATTCTTTCGGCATGAAAGACCACTTTAGGCCAGTTGGGAAACCAGCCCCGCCACGACCACGCAGGCCCGATGCCTTCATCTGATCAATAATCCAATCAGGACCATTAGCTAAAATCTCTTTGGTGCCATCCCAGTCACCGCGCTTCATCGCAGCGTCAATACCAGCATCGCCTTGGCCATAAAGGTTGGTAAAGATACGGTCTTTATCTTGCAACATACCTAGCCCTCCCTATTCTTTTTCATCAAGCAAGGTCGTACGACCGCCTGAAGGCTCAGATGTATGACGGTCATTTTGTGGACCGGGCTTAGGGACTTTGCCCGCAGCCAATGTATCCAGAATTGCCTCAACAGATTCTGGTGTCAGGTCTTCATAATAATCGTCGTCAATGGCAACCACTGGTGAATTAACACAGGCGCCGGCGCATTCAACTTCACTCAAGGTAAACATGCCGTCTGCGGTTGTCTCACCCTTGTTAATACCAAGCTTGTTTTTACAGGCTGACATAATTTTATCAGAGCCTCGCAGCCAACAAGGTGTTGTGCCGCAAACCTGAACATGATGTTTGCCAATAGGCTTGTGATTATACATAGAATAAAAGGTCGCAACTTCCATCACCTTCATCGCGGGCATACTCAAATAGCCTGCAATATACTCGATGATAGCTGTAGTTACATGTCCGCCATTTTGTCTTTGCGCAATATCAAGAGCTGGCATAACAGCGCTTTGCTGTTTGCCCTCGGGATATTTTGCAATATGCATTTTCACTTGCGCTTCAGACTCTTTCGTCCATGCAAATTTATCGTCGCTTACACCACTCATCGGTCTACCTCGCCAAACACAATATCCATAGCCCCAAGGATAGCCGGAGCATCGGCCAACATATGGCCCTTACATAAATATTCCATCGATGCGAGATGGGCAAACCCTGGCGCCCGTATCTTGCAGCGGTATGGACGGTTACTGCCATCTGAAACCAGATAAACACCAAACTCACCTTTTGGCGCTTCAACAGCTGCATAAACTTCACCCTCTGGAACTTTGAAACCTTCAGTGAAAATCTTGAAATGATGAATGAGTGCCTCCATCGACGTTTTCATCTCAGCGCGCGGTGGCGGGGAGACTTTACGGTCAATCGACATCACAGGCCCTGTAGGCATATCAGTGATACACTGGCGAATGATTTTAAGGCTTTCACGAATTTCAGCGATTCGCATCATGAAGCGGCTATAACAATCGCCCTGCTTACCGATAGCGACCTGAAAATCCATCCGGTCATAAGCATCATAAGGCTGTGATTTTCTAAGGTCCCATGCAACACCACTTCCACGCAGCATCGGGCCTGAATATCCCCAGTCCAAGGCATCTTCGAATGAAACATTTCCAATATCAACATTACGCTGCTTGAAAATACGGTTATCAATTAAAAGCGACTCATTATAACTTGCTACACCTAATTTTTTTAAGGCTATATCAAATAACCTGCCGTTATCTCCATGTTTCAATACGCCATAATCAGCGGAATTAACAATTATTGGAAAAATTTTATCTAAATTTT
>CBFDBT010000048.1:0-14696 GCA_965603115.1 uncultured Alphaproteobacteria bacterium | reverse complement strand
TTCCCCTGACATAATTTGCATGGTCTCAACTTTAAAACCACGACGTTCGGCCCACCGACTATACATGCGAAGAAGCATATTGGCCCAGTCTTGGGATTCTGTTCCCCCTGCACCAGAGTGGATTTCAACGAAGGCATCCATATTATCGGCTTCACCTGAAAGTAATGCTGCCATTTCAGCCTTTTTAGCCTGAGATTCTAGCTCTTGCAATTGCGCTTCAGCCTCGTCAATCATCTCTTGATCATCTTCCAAGTCGGCAAGTTCAATTATTTCTACTGAATCTGAAAGGTCTTGCTCAATAGATTGAACGGCCTTGATGCTATCCTCCAGCCGTGTGCGTTCACGCATTAACTTTTGTGCATTACTCGAGTCATTCCATAAGTTAGGGTCTTCTGAAAGAGCGTTCAACTCTTCCAAACGTAATAGAGCTGCATCCCAGTCAAAGATGCCTCCTCAGCAGTTCGAGCGACTGCTTGAGTTTATCAACGGTAGACAGCGTCTCCGCTCGCATAATAATTCCTTAATATCAATATGTTATATCTATTTTTAAAGTATCAGGATAGCGTTTAATAAATACCACCTGTTCCTTTACGAATACCTTTATCTGTTTGCCCCACTGGAAGCGAGCCGTCAAGCACTACGACCTTGCCACCGCCAGGTTCTGTGCCAGGAATAAAAGCCTCCAATATAACATTCTTCTCATTAGGCCTTGCTGGTTGACCTGTTACAGGATTGACCCTCACTAATCGAATGCCCTCAGGAATACGAAACGGTATAACGGGTTTATCTTTCAAAGCCTGTTTCATAAATTCGATGAAAATTGGCGCAGCAACAGTAGAGCCTTCTTCAAACTCACCCAGGGATCGTGGTCTATCAAAGCCAGTAAACACACCCACTACCAGATCGGGAGAAAATCCAACGAACCATGCATCAGCTGCATCATTGGTTGTCCCAGTTTTACCCGCTAGCGGTCTGCCGGGGAATTTCCATGAGAAACTTTTTGCAGTACCCCGTTGTGTTACACCCTCAAGCATGGAAACCAATTGATAGGCATTACGCTTGTCTATCAATTGCTCTCTATCATCTATAACATCAGGCTCATGCATAAACTCATCAATTTTATAACCACAAGTCTCACAAGGCCTTGTATCGTGACGATAAATTGTTTTGCCGCGGCGATCCTGAATACGGTCAATAAGGCTTGGCTCTATATGTTTTCCCCCATTAGCAAGCATGCCGTAAGCTGCTGTAAGCTTTAGTAGGCTAACTTCCCCTGCCCCCAAACTCATAGCTAAATTCTGCTGAAGGTTATCCGCGATACCAAATCGCTTAGCAAAACGTATGACACGCCCCATGCCAATATTTTGTGCAAGACGAACTGTCATAAGGTTGCGAGATTTCTCGATGCCCATTCGCAAAGTGCTGGGTCCATAAAATTTATTGGTGGAGTTTACAGGTTTCCATTTACCCAAACCATATCCCTGATCCATAACGAATGGAGCATCCAATATAAGAGAGGAAGGGGTGAAATCAGCGTCGAGTGCAGCCGCATAGACAAATGGTTTAAATGCAGAACCTGGCTGGCGCTCTGCTTGAATTGCTCGGTTAAATTGGCTGATTTCATAATCAAAGCCCCCGACAATCGCAAGAACACGCCCTGTATGCGGGTCGAGAACAACGATAGCTCCTTCAATAGCAGGTACTTGCTTTAAAGAAAATTGAGATAGGGTATCTATTTTATTGCCATAATCATCGTAAAAATCAGAGACCTTGGCTTGTTCGGCATCCTCCATTGCTTCAACAGCTATTACATCCCCAATGTTAACCACATCAGTAACATCTCGCACCGCAGGCCCCAATTTCTCGTTAGGACGCCACTGACGAGCCCACTTAAGTTCTTTCATGCTTATGAAGCCATGACTACCATCCTTAAGGCCTATAATCGCTCCATCACTTTGCAAATCATAAACAATGGCGTGCTGCCACCCTAACATGCCTGTAGGGCGGTTAATTTCACCGAGTTGCTCTTTCCAACCTGAGGAGACCGAAAGCTTGGTGATAGCACCGCGCCAGCCGTGACGCCTATCATAAAGCTCCAATCCTTCACGCAATGCTTTTTCTGCCATTTCTTGCAGGCGCGGCTCTAAGGTTGTTCGCACAGACAGCCCACCCTCATACAGAGTTTTATTGCCATATTTATTATTGACCTGACGACGTACAGCTTCTTCAAAATAATCAGCTTTAAACCTCACTTCTCCGCTTTTTTCACGCATCACAAGGTCTTCTACTTTAGCAACTTCATATTCTTTTGGTGTGATGAAATTTAAAGCTAACATGCGCGATAAAACCCAATTTCTTCGTGCAATTGCGCGGGAATAATGACGTACAGGATGATAATTATGTGGTGCTTTTGGCAGGGCCGCCAGATATGCCATTTCTGCGTTGGTCAGCTCAGCAAGTGACTTATTGAAATAATTCAGCGCAGCAGCTGCCACCCCGTAAGAGCGATTACCCATATTGATTTCATTAAGATATAACTCTAGGATTTGGTCCTTGGTAAAGGCGCGTTCTATGCGCAATGTCAAAATCATTTCTTTGAATTTACGGTCAAATTTTTGGTCAAGCGTGAGCAAAAAATTTCGCGCGACTTGTTGTGTTATGGTTGATGCTCCCACCATGCGGCGGCCCCGCACATAATTAATAGGAAGATTAAGAGCGGCGCGGACAATACCCAAGATATCTAGGCCAAAATGACTATAAAAATTCTTATCTTCAGCAGATATAAAAGCTTCTTTTAAGCGCTCGGGAATAGCGTTAATAGGGACAAATAGTCGAGGTTTACGAGAATATTCAGTTAGAAGACTACCATCACCAGCATGAATACGCGTTACCACCGCAGGCTCATATTCTGCAAGTTGACGATAATCTGGCAGGTCTCGTCCGTAATAAATAATAGCCCAAACAGAAACACCAACCACCGTGAGTACGCCAACCAATGTCAGCACACCAAAGGCTTTCAGTGCTCGCAGCCACAATGGCTTTTTTACCTTTCTGTTATAGGTAAAATATTTATGTTTGTTTCTAATATTCATTATTTCTAGTATTTTAATGCCAATAACAGCAAAATTTACTCTCTATATTGTCTATATTAAATGAAATTGTGGTTTCCTTGTGACAACTTTATAAATTGTTGCGCACATCACCTACCATTTTGAGCCAATTGTCGGAAATAGGCATCAATACCCTTACTAACAGCCCCTGCGATTTTTTTACGCCCCTTTAAAGAGGCTATAAATTTTGCATCATTCTTATTTGAAAGATAACCCGTTTCTAATAATATTGAAGGAACAACAGGGTCTTTAAGAACAAGAAATGGGCCAGACCTGTGCGCAATTTTACGCATATTTATCGATTTTTTTAATTCAGGCAGTAACATTTCAGCAAATTGTGCCGAAGCATTCATTTTCTCACGCATAGCAAGGTCAAGAAGGATAGGAATAACTTCAGGTGATTCTGTCTCTACATCCAGGCCGCCAATTTCCCCCGTGTTGTTGTGCTGTTGAACAAGCAATGCTGTTTCTTTGTCTGAGGATTTTTCAGCAAGAGTATATACCGTTCCCCCATTAGCTTTTTTATTTGTAAAACTATCAGCATGTACTGATATGAATAAATCAGCATCAACGCGCTGGGCTAGACGATATCTCTCTCTTAAATCTACAAAAAAATCAGAATTTCTGGTTAAGCGCACATCATAACGGCCTGCGACATCAAGAGTCTTTTTAATTTGTTTGGCGATAGCAAGAACGACTTTTTTCTCATGAATACCAATCACACCCAGATTTCCTGGGTCGTGCCCTCCGTGACCCGGGTCAATGAAAACAATACGTTTATTTTTAACGCGTTTTTCTTTGGTATTTTGGGCATTACTTACTGATTTAAGTGTTTGACGCTTTTTCTTGTGACTAGAAACTTCTCTTAAAAACTCAGCTTGAACAACGGGTTGCAAGTCAATAACTGTGCGATAACCATAACCAGAGCTTGGTTTTAATGTGAAAAGCTTGCCAACTTTCACTGGCGCATTAAGGTCTAGAACCAAACGAAATATACTAGGTTTCCATTGTCCGTAGCGATATCTATCGATAGAGCCACTAGCCTCTGCAGTTGCACTACCCACCCACGTCGCATTAGGAACATCAATAACAAGCCGGCGGGGCGACGCCAACATGAATATATTTGGCTTGATCCCTTTTTCACTATCAATAACAAAACGGGTTTTAGTGCCAGTTAATCCAATACGGACACCCTTAATGACAGCTTCCTCAGTGATAGCATTCCCTGTCCCTGAAATGGATAGAACCATAATACAAAGGAATAGGCCGGTCATAACATGGTACAAATATTTTTTATCCATGATGTTAATCTTTACATGCCTTCTTCGATAATCGAACCACTAAACAATATCATTTAAGTAGTTTCTACAACTTTTCATCACTTTTCAAGGGTTAAGAGCAATATGCCCTAATATTGTTACTTAGGATTAAATTACATATTAATTGAAATTTACGTTGTTCTTTCACAAACTTACGTCTAGTTTAACAATACCAGTTTTAGATGTTGCCGGAAATTCGGTGCATCGACCCCATTAGTTAGGTCACAATGTCCAATGAGATGTTTGCCGCCAATTAATGTTTTGAAGGATACTTAACCGGCATGAGACTAAGCGTAACTATAATGTCTAGAATATTAAGTAAAGCTGCCCGCGATGACATTGCGGCGCTCTTTGTTTTCTTGCGCGCTTTTTCAACGGTTTTGGTCAACAGGACTGAGTACAATCAATTAACCTATAGGAACAGTGCCAGCGCACGCCATACATCATATGGCCAGGATGCGCGGCCACTCGTTCGGAGAATATATACATGTCTACTAGAATGCTTATTGATGCGCGTCACACTGAAGAGACCCGCGTCGCAATTGTTAAAGGAAGCCGGGTAGAGGATTTTGACTATGAATCAGCCACTAAGCGGCAAATCAAAGGCAATATTTATTTAGCTCGAATCACGAGAGTTGAACCATCACTTCAAGCTTGTTTTGTTGAATATGGCGGTAATCGTCATGGCTTTCTTGCCTTTAGTGAAATTCACCCTGACTACTATCAGATTCCAGCTGAGGACCGCGAAGAGCTTATCAAGATCGAACGCGAAGAAGAACTTGCCGCATCTGAGGCCGAGCTCAATTCTGATGATAATAACGGTAAAAAGACTAAAAAGTCTGAAAAGGCTAAATCTGACCCCTTCCCTGAAGGAGAGAATTCTTCAGACAGCAAAAGTGAATCTGTCACAGAAAATATCGAAAGCAAAACTACAGAGGAAGATAGTTCAGAAAATGATGATGTTGAAGACCTAGCAGAGGATACCGCTGAAGCTGAACAAGAAGAAGAAATTGCGGCTGCTGAGAGTCGTCGCAATATGCGAGCTCTGACGCGTCGTTACAAAATTCAAGAAGTAATCAAGCGCCGTCAGGTCGTGCTGATACAAGTAGTAAAAGAAGAGCGCGGCAACAAAGGTGCGGCCCTTACGACCTATATCTCTCTTGCTGGCCGTTACTGTGTTTTAATGCCAAATTCTACGCATTCAGGCGGTATTAGTCGCAAGATTTCTAATGTTGCCGACCGGAAACGCCTTAAGAGCATGATGTCTTCACTCAATTTACCACAAGGTATGGGCTGTATTGTTCGCACAGCGGGTATGGCGCGCACCAAAACTGAGGTCAAGCGTGATCTGGATTACCTACTTAGGTTATGGAATGGCATAAGGGATTTGACACTTAAGTCTGTCGCGCCCGCCAATATTTACGAAGAAGGCAATCTCATTAAACGCTCTATTCGTGATTTATATAGCAAAGATATAGATGAGATATTGGTGGAAGGTAACGAAGGCTTCTCTGTTGCTAAAAATTTCATCACCATGCTAATGCCGTCGCATACTAAAAAAGTTGTACATTATAAAGATGGTGCTATTCCGCTCTTTAACCGCTATCAGGTGGAATCACAGCTTGAAGCCATGTATAATCCGAGTGTCCAGCTTAAATCTGGTGGTTATATTGTTATCAATCCCACCGAAGCGCTTATTTCTGTGGATGTTAACTCTGGTCGCGCGACGAAAGAAAAGAACATTGAGGAAACGGCTGTAAAGACTAACCTGGAGGCCGCAGAAGAACTCGGACGTCAGTTACGCCTACGAGATATGGCTGGCCTTATTGTTATTGATTTCATCGATATGGAAGACCGCGGCAACAACCGTGCAGTCGAGCGTCGCCTGAAAGATGTTTTGAAGTCTGATCGTGCTCGCATTCAAATTGGCCGTATTTCCAGTTTTGGTTTGCTTGAAATGTCGCGTCAAAGATTACGCCCTAATGTGCTAGAAGCCAGTATGATGGTTTGCGCGCACTGTGATGGGTCTGGTGTGGTTAGAAATGTTGAATCTGCTGCCCTGCAATCCCTAAGAGCGCTAGAAGATGAAGGCATACGTGGTCGCAGCGCACACCTTAAGGTCTCGCTCAACCGGGATGTCGCTATTTATATGCTAAATAAAAAGCGTGGCGACATTTACGACCTTGAGAAACGCTATGCATTAGAGATTGAAGTGCACGGTCGCCGCGACCTTGGACCTTCTGATATAGAGGTGGAGCGTGAAAACATTACGCCAACTACAGAAAATATGTCAGCCGAAGCTTTGATGACACAATCAATTGTTATGGATCCAATAGAAGACACGGATATATCACTTGATGACGAAGAAAGTGCAGACTCTCGTCCCCGCACTCGCCGTCGCCGTCGTAGACGAGGCCGTGGTGGTGATGACACAACAAATGATACTGCTGACACTGCACAGGAAAGCTCTGGTACAGAAGTAACGACACCTGCCAACGACGCTGATGGCTCAAGCGACCAAGAAGATAAGCCAAAGTCTCGTCGTCGTCGTGGTCGTAGAGGTGGTCGTCGCAGGAAGAATACTGACAAGCCTGATGAAGCAAGCAATGATGACAACACCAACCAAAAGGTTGTTGAATCTGATAGCTCTTCAACGGATGCTAACTCAGAAAAAACATCTGCTGAAGCTAACAAACCAGATACAGCTGATGAAAAATCTGACGAAAAGCCTAAGCGCCCCCGCCGTCGCCGCGGGAGCAAGAAAGCTAATGACGCAGCTGAAGAAGCTTCAGTCGAAGCACCAAAAGCAGATGCAAAACCCGTTGTCAAAGACACGGAGGAAAGCACTGTGGAAGGCGCTAAGTCAAACAAACAAGATGAGAAGCCAAAGTCGACAAGACGCCCTCGTGGTAAAAAAGCTGTTGATAAAGACACAGAAGCTAAAAAGCCTACGGACGACAAAGCTGATAAATCTGATGCTGCTGCAGAAGAAGTTAAAGCTAAACCAGCAAGGCGCAAAAGCTCTGCTAAATCCGCTACTGCTGAGAAAAAGCCTGTAGCATCCGATAGTAAAGAGACTGAAAAAACACCCTCTGCGGATAAACCAAAACGTGGTCGACCTAAAAAAGCTGAGCCAGCAAAAGCAGTGGAAACAGTAGCTGAAGCAACTGCCACGCCTGCCAAAGCTGAAAAATCGGCAAAAGCAGACGTTAAGGAGAGCCCTAAAGAAGATAAAGATGAGGTCAAGCCTGACCAACCTAGTCGCAATGGGTGGTGGAACAAAACATTTGGTTGATACATCTCTGTAAGCCAATGAATGAACCTAATTTTAAGCGGCGGCCTTATGGTCGCCGTTTTTTAATATAAAATGGTCACTTGTTCATTGACGGTTCACACACTGCCTACTAGCTTATATCTATATATAATAAAGAGACCTAAATTTTATGACATTTAAATTGCTAGCTAAAATCAAACTGATACTCTTGAGTATGATGGCTTTGCTATTTATGATGTCACAGTCAGTTTCGGCACAATCATTACTGCGAGACGCAGAAACCGAAGTTTTTTTAAAACGTGCCTTTCGCCCTATCTTTGAAGCAGCAAACCTTACGCCTGAATCTGTGCATATTTACCTTGTCCACGACAGTAGCATTAACGCTTTTGTAGTTGGTGGACAGAATATCTTCATTCATTCTGGACTTATATTACAGTCTGACGATGTTAATCAGCTTTTGGGAGTTGTAGCCCACGAAACAGGCCATATTGCCGGTGGACACTCATTAAGACGTGATGAAATGGCCAGGCCTTCAACTATTATGTCAATTGCATCTATGGTTCTAGGTGCAGCTGCCATTGCTGTTGGCGGCGGTGACGCGGGTATGGGCATTATTATGGCGGGTCAAAGCATGGCACAACGCACCATGCTCAAATATTCTCGCAATCAAGAAGCTAAAACCGATCAAGCAGGCGCTTCTTATCTTAAAAAAGTAGGCATTTCCGGTCGGGGCATGATTGAGTTTTTTGCTAAACTACAGCAACGGGAAATAATGCGTAATATAAAACAAAACCCATATATTCGTACCCACCCTTTAAATCGCGACCGCATGATGAGTCTGGCGGGTGTAGTTGAGGAGTCTCCTTTTTATAACACACCACCTAACGAAGAATTGAATAATGAATTTCTACGCATCAAAGGCAAGCTATATGGCTATTCAACAAAAACTGCCATCACGCTGCAAAATTACCCAATTACGAACACTTCTGTAGAGGCGCGGTATGCTCGTGTTTATGCCTATCACAAAGACCTTGAGTGGGACGCTGCCCTTGCCGAGATTGATACAATGCTAGGAAAAGAGCCTGATAATTCGTATCTTTATGAAATTAAAGGTCAAATTCTTCTTGAAAATCACCGCGTTAAAGAATCACTAAAACCTTTCAGACGCGCGGTTTTATTAAACCCTCAAGAAACTTTAATTCTAACAGCCCTCGGTCAAGCTTTGGTCGCACTTGAAGATGAACAATATCTCGACGAGGCGCGCAAACACCTTGAGCTTGCCACAGCACTCGATAGTGAAAATACTTTTGGCTGGTACAATTTAGCGATTGTCTATACTCGTCTAAATAAACCAGCCTTAGCGTCTCTTGCTACTGCTGAACGCTATAACGTCATGAGAAATGGGCATATGGCGGCAATGCATGCAAATATGGCTATGGAAGGCCTTAAAGAATATACACCAAAGTGGGTGCGTGCTCAGGATATTTTATATATTAATGAGTCTCTCGCCAAAAAACAGAAGAAACAAAAAGAAAAGAAACGTCGCAACTTTCTCAATTAAAATGGTAAAATCACAATGAAATTTATTAAAAATACACTCCGTGTCATACTCACAACTATGCTTTTTTTATCTCAAGCTGCTATGGCGCAAGATAATCTCAGTGAAAAACAAATTGAAGCGGTTGTCCGTAAATTGATTGACCGTGAACCCGGTATCGTCATTGGTGCTATTCAAAAATTTCAACACGAACAGCAACGCGCCCAAATAGCCCCAATCGTTGAATCCTACAATTATTTACTGGGTGGGGACAAAAATGCTTCTTTTATGGGTAATCCTAACGGCGATGTAACCATCGTTGAGTTTTTTGATTATCGCTGTGGATATTGTCGCCGCCATTACCCCGAGATTAAGAGCATGGTTGAAAGGGATGGCAATATAAAATGGGTCTTTAAACAATATCCCGTGCTTGATAGAAATGGCGAAGCCCCTATCTCGCGTATTGCCGCTAAGGCAGCTCTCGCGGCTCACGCGCAAGGGAAGTTTGCAGCTTACCACGATGCCATGATGACCACATCCGGTAAAGTTACAGAAGACATGGTTTACACAACTTTAAAAGCTGTGGGTGTAGACGTAGCGACTGCCAAAATTTTCATGCTTGATAAATCAACTGATAGATCTGTTGAAACAGGCCTTCTGCTAGGTGCGCAGATGAAAATTAGTGGCACACCCTTCTATCTTGTTGGCACAGACTTTATGGAAGGTGCGCAAGGCGATGATGCCTTATTAAAGATTATTAGAAACGCAAGAGCTGCTAGAAGATAACTCCTTAGATCAATCCACTGAGCGGTGAGCTTGGGTCAGCGTAGCGTTTTTTTGCCATGCGCCCAGCAAGATAAGACTGGCGACCGGCAATCGTCGCATGCTTCATCGCTGATGCCATAAGCACAGGGTTTTTAGCCTCTGCAATAGCTGTGTTCATCAGCACCCCGTCACAGCCGAGTTCCATAGCAACTGTGGCGTCTGAGGCCGTGCCAACGCCAGCATCCACTAAGACAGGAACTTTTGCTTGTTCGATCATTAAACGAATTTGCACAGGGTTTTGCACTCCAAGGCCAGAGCCGATAGGCGCTCCAAGAGGCATAATTGCTACGCACCCCATATCCTCTAGTCGCTGAGCCATAATTGGGTCATCGCTACAGTAAACCATAACTTTGAAATCTTCTTTTATGAGAACCTCAGCGGCTTTTAATGTCTCTAGCATATTGGGATAAAGCGTTTTCTGGTCACCCAGCACTTCAAGCTTAACCAAGTCCCAACCACCGGCTTCTCGGGCTAGGCGCAGTGTGCGAATAGCATCTTGAGACGTAAAACAGCCTGCGGTATTGGGCAGATATGTGATTTTCTTTGGGTCGAGATAATCAACAAGCATT
This sequence comes from uncultured Alphaproteobacteria bacterium, assembly GCA_965603115.1. GTDB lineage: Bacteria > Pseudomonadota > Alphaproteobacteria > Sphingomonadales > Kordiimonadaceae > CBFDBT01. The sequence goes on along the minus strand of CBFDBT010000048.1, from coordinate 4,062 downwards.
GGTTCTTTAGGATTGCTTACATTAACGCGGCGCACAGCAACAGTGACAATTTCAGCGCCAGAAGCCGCTACAGCTTCAGCGGTTTCTTCAAAATCTTTATATTTACCGGTGCCAACGATTAATCGGGATGAATAGTCTTTACCAGCAAGTGACCATGTATCGCTTTGTTGTTTTTGCATTTTAATCATCCTCCACCAATGAAATGAACTATTTCAAGGTTATCATTATTTTCAAGAGCTTGACGACCAAACTGTGATTTTGGCACAATCTCCATATTACGCTCAACCGCAACCTTAGTAGGATCAATGTCCATTGAGATCAGCAATTGCGTTAGAGTCGTTTCATTTTCACAGTTATGGCTATCGCCGTTTATAGTAAGAGTTATCATAAAATGTAAATTTCATTCGTTATTTTACCTAAAAAGCACGACAGTGCTTTTCACATCATCAATATGTGATTATACAGGATACTTCAAGGACGAGATAAGGGATAATGCCAACAATGGCGAAAAATAATAATATTCGGGTATTTGTACTTAACGGACCAAACCTAAATTTACTGGGGATTCGCGCGCCGGAAATCTATGGCACCGACACTTTAGCCGATATTGAATCAATGTTACAAAATCAAGCCAAGGACCTTAATGTTAAGCTCGATTCTTTTCAAAGTAATCATGAAGGTCAGCTTATTGACTGGATTCATGACGCTCGCACCGAGGCAGATGGCATAATTATTAATGCTGGAGGCTATACACACACTTCCATTGCGCTTAGAGATGCTATAGAAGCTGTCGGGTTGCCTACTTTTGAAGTGCATATCTCAGATATTCACGCAAGAGAAGACTACCGCAAAAAGAGTTATATAAGTGAAGTCGCTATCAAAATGATTTGTGGTCAAGGGACAAAAGGGTATAGCCTAGCGCTAAGCGAACTTGTCGACCACTGTAAGGCGTCTTGATAAACAACTAGGGGATATCCAACTATGTCCAAACTTATGGATAGCAAAGAATTAATCCACGAACTGGCAGAACTGCTAGATCAATCATCACTCACTGAAATTGAAGTTGAGGACGATGGCTTTAAAATCCGCGTAGCGCGCGAAGTTAAAGGTGTTGTGAGCCATGTCGCACCTGTTGCAGCCGCTGCCACACCAGCCGCACCGGTTGCTGAGGCTACACCAGTAGCTGCTGCGTCACCGCAAGAAACGGCTGCTAGCCATCCCGGCGCTGTAACCTCGCCCATGGTTGGTACTGGCTACTTGCGCCCATCACCTGATGCTGACGCTTTTGTCAAGGTAGGAGATAGCGTTACTAAAGGCCAGACTTTGTGTATCATTGAGGCTATGAAAGTTATGAACCAGATTCCATCTCCTAAAAGCGGCACTATAAAGCAAATCTTGATATCAGATGCTGTGCCGGTCGAGTTTGGTGAAGTTCTCTGTATTATTGAATAACAAGAAAAGGTCTATCCAGATGTTTGAGAAAGTCCTTATTGCCAACCGCGGTGAGATCGCTCTGCGAATCCACCGTGCGTGCCATGAAATGGGAATTAAAACGGTTGCTGTACATTCAACCGCCGATGAAGATGCTATGCATGTTCGCCTCGCAGACGAATCGGTTTGCATTGGCCCACCAGCTTCAAAAGACAGTTACCTCAATATACCTGCCATTATATCAGCTGCGGAAATCACTGGCGCGGATGCTATTCATCCAGGTTACGGTTTTCTATCTGAAAATGCGCAATTTGCTGAAATAGTTGAAAAGCACGGTATGGCCTTTATAGGACCGTCCGCTGAGCATATTCGCGTTATGGGTGACAAGATTGCTGCAAAAGACGCAGTAAAAAAGCTGGGTATCCCAGTGGTTCCCGGCTCAGACGGCGGTATTAGCGACCCTGAAGAAGCCAAAAAAGTCGCAAAAGAAATTGGCTTTCCGCTAATAATAAAAGCTGCTGCAGGCGGCGGTGGTCGCGGCATGAAAGTGGTTGAAAGCGAAGACACGCTTGAGCAAGAGCTCAATGCCTGTCGCACAGAAGCCAAAGCGGCTTTTGGTGACGATGCGGTCTATATTGAACGCTACCTTAAGACCCCACGCCATATTGAATTCCAGCTTGTTGGTGATAGCCACGGCAATTGTATCCACCTAGGCGAGCGAGATTGTTCATTGCAGCGCCGCCACCAGAAGGTTCTCGAAGAAGCGCCCTCGCCTGTTATTGACAGTGAGACACGTTCTCGTATGGGGGGAATAGTTTCTAAAGCGATGGCTGACCTTGGTTATCTTGGTGCTGGCACAATTGAGTTTTTATTTGAAAACGACGAATTTTATTTCATTGAAATGAATACCCGTTTGCAGGTTGAGCATCCGGTGACTGAAATGATTACGGGCCTCGATCTTGTGCGTGAACAAATCAGAGTGGCCGCTGGGCTTCCATTGTCTGTTGAACAAAAAGACCTAGCCTTTAGAGGCCATGCTATTGAATGTCGTATCAATGCCGAAGATCCCTTCACGTTTATCCCTTGCCCTGGGAAAGTTACAGATTATCACGCACCAGGCGGCATGAATGTACGCACAGAAAGTGGCCTCTATGCCGGCTATTCCATTCCACCATATTATGACAGCATGATTGCTAAAATTGTTGTTTCGGGACTTACTAGAGAAGGCTGTATTGCGCGATTAAAACGCGCACTTGGAGAAACAGTCATCGACGGAATTACTACTACGATTCCGCTTCATAATGTCTTGGTGAACAATGAAGATTTCATTGAAGGTGATTATAATATCCACTGGCTTGAGAATTTTCTCGACGAGTACACACCTGAATAAGGATCATGGGTGATGAAAAAGCAAGACATCACCCCTGATTTACTCCTAAATGCCTATGCTATGGGCGTATTCCCTATGGCTGAATCTAGGGACGACCCTACCCTCTTTTGGGTCGACCCAGATGAGCGCGGTATTTTTCCCCTTGATGCCTTCCATATACCCAAGCGATTAAAGCGCACGGTGGCTCAAGATAAGTTCTGTGTGACTATAAATAAATGCTTTCGCGATGTCATGCAGGCTTGCGCCAAGAGCGCTAAAGGGCGTGATGAAACTTGGATAAATCACCGTATCGAGAACTTATACTGTGCTTTGCACGAAAGTGGCTACGCCCATTCTGTTGAATGTTGGCAAGACGATAAGCTTGTAGGTGGTTTATATGGAGTCTGCTATAGAGGTGCCTTTTTTGGGGAAAGCATGTTCCACACTGTAAGTGATGCCTCAAAAGTTGCCCTTGTTCATTTGGTAGGTCGCTTAATAGCTGGCGGCTTTAAATTACTTGATGCCCAGTTTAAAACACAGCATTTGGAGCAATTTGGTCTAGTAGAAATTTTTAGAGCAGAATATCATAGCCGCCTAGAAGAGGCTTTGCTGATTGATGCGGATTTTTATGTATTTGGCTCAACGTCTGACGGGGCTACAGTTTTACAACCAATAACCCAAACATCATAAACGGGATGTTCCAAGGCTGATACAGCTGGACTTGATGCCAACATCCAGCCGTCAAAAACTCTTTCCCGCTCGCCACCAACCTTGATATCGTCTATCTCAAGATATACAAAACTCTCAGGTGTTTCCTGCGGCGGACGAGAGCGACAATAACGGGCTTTAATGATGAGCGTCCCAAATTCCTTCTCATCTCCAACCGGCAACTCAACTTCTGTAATACGGGTGGTTATTTTATCCAAGGCGCGCAACTGGACTGACACATTAGCGGACATAGCCATGTCAGTTTCAGAGGGTAAATTATCTGGAAGTTCCTGAGCTAATAGAGACCCCTGCACTGTAAACAGGCCACTAGCTAGAAAAAAGACAGCGATTCTACTCTTTAGCTTCATCTTCATCTTTTTTGCCGTACATAAAACGGTTAATCATGCCAACAAGATCAATAGCATCTTGGGTTTCTTCGAGCTCATCACCATCTGCGAGCATGTCTTCCATTCCACCAGGAAGCATTGAAAGATAATTACCACCAAGAAGACCTTCAGATGTGATGACGGCTGCTGTATCTGTCGGCAATAGGA
>CBFDBT010000047.1:0-14700 GCA_965603115.1 uncultured Alphaproteobacteria bacterium | reverse complement strand
AACACCAGTAACAATAGCAATGCCAACTGATACAGCTACATAAATACGAAACCCAAAGGAATACGATGCCTGCGCCTCTTCGGTTGCTTCAATCAAACCTGCGGAAGCTGTTATTCTGGCAGCTTCTTGACTAACGGCAATCAGGGCGGGTTCAGCCACTGTGGTCCCAAAACCAAGGGCAAATGAAAAAATAATTAACCAGGGAATACTGCCTTTTCGCACTAAGGCGCCAGCCATGTTTTCTCCAAGTGGGAACAAACTGATTTCAAGCCCTTGAATGAACAGTGCAAGGCCAACAACAACTGCAGCCATTCCGCCCATAATTTTCATTGGTTCAGGAAAAGGTTGTTGTAGTACAATGAGCTGGAAAAAGAGTACAACACCAACTATCGGGGCAAGGTCCCGCAAAGCATCAACTAAGGTTTTATAAAACTGCCGCATATAGCTCTCACTGTTTCACTGTAGAATTACTAAATCAAGTGAGTTGTAATTATTTATTTTAATTTAACCCGTGTAAATCAAATTAAAAAGAAAAGTTAAAACAAAAACTTTACTGGTGCCAATTAAATCAACTATTTGCAGTATAGTTTCGTAAAACCAGTTACCAATGGGTGTAATTAAAAGTTGGTAGACTGCCAGTCGAGCCATCGTGATTCAGACCAAAAAGTGTACGAGTTTGCAAGCCTAGCATGCACAGGCACCAACTTCATCTTTATCAAAATAAGAGATCAAAATGACGCTGTACTCCATATGAACTATTATAGGAAAGCGCATATAACAGTCGATTTAATAAATAACATCTCAGTTATACAGCTTCTTAGATTGTTATTTTTTATTCGATTTGATTGCTTCTAAGACACCATCCCAAAACTCAATACGAGCATTAACAGCAAAATTTGCAGCATTAACTGCTTCTTTTATCTTATCGTCATCTCCATAACATAAGCTATTAAGAAGCTTTAGTGATAGTGGGGCATGAAAATCTTCGTCCAGAAGAATATGCCTATTGAGATAAGAATGAAAAATTGGCGCATCTTGCTCTGAAACAGCTATACGCTCTAAAATTGAACGGAACATGCACGGAATTATATGCTCTCTACCTAGGGCTAAAGCCGCGGCCACCTGATGAGGCTTCTTATCATTTATGAAGTTAAAAGTTGTTGAAGTGAAAGCACTGGATGGTAATGGTACTTCCTTTAAAGCGAGAGCTTTATCAATACCTTCTTTGTTAACTGTCTGAATAAAATTTGAAATGGGTGTAATATCTGCACCTATTTCTTTCATTGCTTTGAGGTACAGTTCAAAGTGGCTAGAAAACTCTCCTTCTGTGGTTGCCTCATCAGACTCTTCTTCTAACACAAGCTCATTTATGAAACGCCTAATACTTGCATCTCCAAGAGGAACCCATGGATATCTTGTTGGGGCAATTTCTGCTTGAAGATATTTTATGAGCGACATGAAATCCCATACAGAGTATATATGATGTTCCATAAAACACTGCAAATCTTTGACGTCTTCAATTGCATTATATATAGGGTGCTCTTGTAAGCGATTCTTAAAAGAAGAGATAATGTTAGAGGTAATTACTTTTGGCATATCAGATAAACTTCACTCTTCGCGGGCTTGTCATATTAACTTTTTAACTTTATTAGCACAGAATTCTATTGGAGTTCAATGAAAAGGAATTCTGAATTCTGGGCACAATTCTGGGGATACAATACTTAATTGATATCTATGGGGCTTGGAATAGAAAGTGTCAAATAATCCACTTTTCTAGTTTTAAATAGCCATATCATCTGAAAAAGATAAATACTCACCTCGTGACAAGCCCAAGTAATCCTTTTCACAAATCGCAATAGCAAGACCCGTCTTGTAATCAATTTACACGAGGGATCTCATATACTTGCATATGCCTAGAGGTTGCCTTTAAAAAGCAACAGTCGCACGAAGAGTGGAAACGACAACATTTTCTGCGTTCAATCCACCGGGGTTATTAATCGCCTGAATGTCACCCTGTACTGTAAAATAGTTTGTAATAGGCGCTTTATAGAACAGCTCATAGGCCGTTTCAGAGCCCTTGATAAAGGGTGCACCATCGACATCACTAAATTTCACACTCGACACGCCCATGCCAAAAATATCCTTGACGCGACTGGAAAAAGGCCCTTTCCATTGCATACCAAAGCCAATATGGCGAGAAAGCGGGCTAATCTTTTTATCAGCAAACCCAAGCTGCGCGTACATACCAATGCCGTTACTTGTTATTGTTTGGTCATAAACAATATAGTAGCCGTCAGTACCAGATGTGACAGCACCATCAAAACCAGTTACATCACCATCCAAACGCCAGGCACCAACTTTCATACTACCGGGCAAATCATTTATACCACTGCTCCAGTTATAGCGCCCTTCAAGGAAAATAGCCAAATCACTCGCCTTAAATAAATTATGGAGTTTGAAGTTATTTTCATCGCGGCCCTGATTCCAGCTTGCATCATAGATACCCAAGGCAAATGAAAACCTGTCTGATGGTGTATAAAAAGCATTAAAGCTCATAGACGGTGGACCCTGAGCGATAATCGTTGGACTGCGCTCGGTGGAAAAGCCCAAGTGGTTTCTGGCGTTTTCAGGGGCAAAAAATTCACTTTTTGGCTCAACCTTTCCAACTTTAATTCTGAGTTTTCCATCAATAAATTTATGCTGGTACCATAGCATATGAATACGGTTATATTCCGGATCATCAAGCCCATCAAATTGCTGAATATCAAAAATATTTTCACGTGCATGTTCACCATTATGGTTTTGATATTGCGCAAAAAACGAACCGTTCTTAACGTCTAACAGCTTTTCCATATCAATTGCTAAATTGAGCGTTAGGCGTTGTTTCGAAGAACCGCCCGCATCGCTTCCCATTGGAGGCAGCTGGAAACCCGCTTCATAAGACGCTCCAAAGTCAAAACCCTTATCAGTCAAAGAATCAGCCCCTGCTGTGCTGGTTAGACCAAAAAGAAAAGATGAGGCAAAGCACATAGATTTGGCGTATGAGTAAGTCATAATAATGTCTTTCATATATTGAAAATAAATTTGAACACTGAAGTGAATTCAAGGAAGGCCAACACTGAAGTCAGCACTTCCATAGAATTTTCCTTAATCCTGACGGATATCAGCCAAGAAATTGTTCACTTCAGTCTGTAAGGTTGCGGCTTGCTGGCTCAACTCTTGAGAGGCCGCTGTCACCTGACTTGCAGCAGCGCCTGTTTCATGTGCAATTTCTGTCACACTTTCCACATTGCGCCCAACCGCATTGGTCCCATCTGCCGCCTCGCTAGAATTACGGCTAATTTCCTGGGTCGAAGCCGCCTGTTCCTCAACCGCACCAGCAATCGCCACCGAAATCTCATTCAACCTTGTGATTGTACTCGAAATTTCGCCAACTGATTTCACCGCACCACCGGTCACAGTCTGTAACTCTGTTACCTGTATTCCAATTTCAGAGGTCGCATTTGCAGTTTGATTAGCTAAAGTTTTTACCTCGCTGGCAACCACTGCAAAACCACGTCCAGCATCTCCTGCTCGGGCGGCTTCAATAGTAGCATTCAAGGCAAGTAGGTTAGTTTGCTCGGCAATATCATTGATGAGTATAACAATTTGACTGATCTTATCGGTAGCCTCATTGAGATTAGCAACCTCATCAGCAGCATTACTTGATACAGCTAAAGCTTCATCGGAAATTTTGGCAGCCTCTGTTACCTGCGCACTAATCTCTGATACAGAAGATGACATTTCTTCAGATGCACTAGCAACCATTTGCACGTTCTGACCAGCCTGTTTTGCGGCTTCAGCAGCGTTGACAGCTTCCTCATTGGTCTTCTCAGCTGATTCGGTCATATTTGCTGAGGTCACGCTAAGTTCTTCAATGGCAGCACTAACGGATTGCAAGACACCGCCAACGCGTGAATCGAAATTATCCGCCAGATCCAATTGTGCTTGACGGCGTTCTGCTTCACTCTCTGCCTTTGCTTCTTCTTCAGCTTTAGCAGCATGCAGATCAGCTTCTTCTCGCTCCTTGCGTCTTTCTTCAGTCGCTTTTTCTTCAGCCAAACGATTCTGCTCCGCCTCTTCAGCGAGACGAATATTTTCAATACTGGCCTCTTTAAAGATTTGCACCGCGTCCGCCATCTGACCAATTTCATCCAAGCGACCCACACCAGGGACATCAACATCGTTGTTACCGTTAGCGAGCTCACCCATTGTATTTGTCATATCAGCAATTGGACGGGCTACAAGTCGACCAATATAGAGGGCGACTACAGAACCAATGACAATTCCCAGGATCAAACAAACCCAAATCAACATATCAGTTGTTTTAACTGTCTCTTCATTTTCTGCTTTACGTATCTCCATCAAGTCTTGTTCAATCTTTATAAACTCAGCCATGAGGCCTCGGAACCCGTCGAAATATTTTTTACCACGGGCTTCACCCACAAGGTCTGCGATATCATCCATGGTCATGGTGCTACCGACCTGACGGCGCATGCTGATAGCCGGCTCGGTTACATTCGATTGCCAGTCTTTGATTGTATCGATAACCTTTTGCAGGCGCGCAACCTGTGGCGGATTATCACTCACAGTTTTCTGGAGGTCGGCAAGTCCCGCATAAAAGGTTTTTTCGCCACCCTTATAGGGGTCAAGAAACTCTTCTTTACCAGCGAGCAGAAAACCACGCATGCCCGTTTCCATATCAACCGCTGAGGCGATAATAGCCGTAGCTTTTCCAAGCACATTATAGGTGTGATCCACCATTTTGTTGGTATTATCAATCTTGGTTAAATTCATGATAACGATGACAGCCAGAATAACGAGTAAAACCAATGGTGAACTCGCACCAATAAGAATTTTGGTCTGTGTTTTCAGATTGCTAAATTTGAATTTACTTTGTCCCTGAAGGGCGTTTTGGTCAAGCATGGTGTCTCAATCCTTAAATGTAAAATATATATCATTTTAATATTCACTCAGCCCCCACCATATTTAGAATTAAAGCTATAAGCTGAATTGGTTAAAGCTTTACTAACAGTCTGACTATTCGGTCAATTATTTGAATATTTGTGCAATAATGCAATCCACACTTGCAAGCAAGGACTGGGATGCCAGAATGGTGCGCCACACGGTGGGTAAATGGCTTCGGAGTTTGGGTGTGGAGCTGCCTGAATGACCAATATCCATGTGCCAATCATAGAAGTCAGTAGGCCTATTCTGACCCTCGCCTTGATATATCAATAGTTGGATGCCTTCATCAAGGCCCGTGATATTGAACAAAAACTCGCCATGTGCAATTTAAGAAATTTTCTGTATCAAGCGCTTGGTTAACCATGGTGAGGTGTCGTCATCCAACCATAGAGTTTGGACTGAACGAATGGATTGTTCCAGATTTGCGCCAGATATCTTCCCAGCATTCATTTGAGTCTTGTGTGTGTGATCCCGAATAGACGCGCATTCTTCTGGCGAAAGAAAAGCCGATATACTATAAGGGGATAATTGAGACATACGATACCTTCGTGTCGACTTACTAGTTTTTACTACCTAATTAGGAACCAGTCCGTTTAATAGGTAGCTGCATGTGGGTAGTCCGTCTGTCGTTTTTGAAAAGATAGAATGTTAGGTTTCACGATGACGCCAGCATCTATATTCACTGCGCGGCGCAGCGTCTCATTCTTCTGCCAACTAGCTCGACCATCAACCATTGCTGGCAAGTGATCAATAAGGGCTGCAGATATAGAGCGTGAAGCGCTTTCCCATAGGTAGCTTGGCGTATGATCCACGGCATAATAGTCTGTCTTACCCACTTTAAACATGGGGTTCTTGAATGTGGTTGGCTTAGCAAAATAAAACCCCATCCCTTCATCACAGCTAACATCAATGATCAAACAACCTAGTTTCAAGCAATCTTTCTCTGCTTCGGTTACGAAATTAATGGGGTGATCTGGGTCCTGAAACTTTCCATTTATGATAATGTCTGACTCGGCAATCATATCTAACATAGCCCGCTCACTACCATCATGCTCAACTACCAGCATGCGTGGCTCGCCTTTGCCACCGTTACGGACACGAGAATAATGACAATCCAGCACTTCTTCTCTCACTTCATTATCCGGGCGTTGAATGTAAATAGTAATATCTCTGAACCCATGAGCCTTCAGCGCGTATATTGCTCCGCGACTAACCGCACCAAATCCAAATATAGTCACTTTGCGCTGGTTACCATAGGGCCCATCAATCCCTTTCAGGCTAAGCGCATGTAATACGGCGCAGTAACCAGCCAATTCATTATTCTTATAAAATGTATGGCGCCCCATTTGGCCTGCAGAATTCCATACAAACATATCTTCAAAGGCAACAAGGGTGAGCTTACGGTCAATAGCAGCCTGAGTGATCGCCCGCTGCTGCGCACAGTGAGGATAACCCCACAAGGTTCCTCCCATACGAGTATCCTCGAGATCTGCCAACGTGGGTTTTGCTATGACCACATTCCCAACCTCCGCCAGCAATTCATGGCGCGACGCAATGCCACCTGTTAAGGCAGAGATTTCATCATCAGAAATGCCAAAAGGAGCGCCATATCCTTCTTCAAAAATCAACTGTTTGCGATATTCAACAGGTATTCGCGATAAATGATCTGGATGAACTGGAACGCGTTTTTCATCGGCCTTCTTAGATGTTCCAATAACACCCCAAGTCAATTTGTCCATGATAGTTCCTTTTTGATTTATAGGCGTGTGAATGCGCTTAGCCTTAATCGGCCATATTACAACAAATAGATTTTTTAGGTAAATGAGCTCAACAGTTAAGTGCCCATTTGAGCGCTTCCAAACCGAGCTAATATACTCTCAAGATAAGATACTATGAGGGGGCACCACACCTTCAATAGATCAACTTAAGGTATGTTCTTTTTGGGCTCTTTAGCAGGTACTGGGCCTATAAATGTATCAGGATTATTTTCAGTCGGTTTGTTAGAGTTTGACGAAGTGGAGGCTTTGGAGAGGTCTTTGTAGGACATAGAATGTCCTTTCATAGGTGCGGCAATAATCTGCCGCTAACAGTAATCAGGAATGATGACTTTATGATATATGGGGAGGTAAAGAGAAATAACAAGGTAGTCGTTCAAATTATAGTCAAACCACCCATGCAATTTACCACAGAGTGTTGTGTGATTTTATAGCTAAATATTGATTTTCAATCTTTAAAAAGTGTCAAATAATCCACTTTTGGTGCCAATGGATTACACTCAACGATGGAGCGGTCAGTTGCTTGCCTGCACATCAAAGTTATAACTACCTGAGAATCAATCATTATCTAATAAGTCTGGTGCCGCTGGGGAGAATTGTACACATTTTAATAAAATCACCTTAACTCATTGATATATAACAATTAACTATAAATTATGGTGCCGATGATATCAACTATTTGTAGTATGTTTTTGTAGTAGTTTGTAGTACCTGCTGACTTATGGCTGTGGTGGGAAGTTGGCAGGCTGCCATTAGAGCCTCAGAGGTTTAGAATAAAAAGTGTCAAATAATCCACTTTTCAGGTTTTGCTTCACCCAACAGCTTAATCAGCAACAAACCCAGATCAATTATTTTCTTGTGACTTCAACAAAGTGAGCATTACTGCGCTATTAAACCAACAAGAAAGTCCCAGCCACCTTCAACTTTCGCATCCACCTTCTTCTTAACGACTTCAAGTGAATAAACATCGCCATAAATTTTTTCTTGCGACTTTCGATACTCGGTAGAAACATATCCTAAAAGCCGCTGGATTTCTGCCAGCTCTTGCATCTCATAGTGTTCGGCGGATTGTAGTGGGTTTCCACAAGGCAGCCTGTTGTCTAATACATTTTGAATCTCTTCTTTTGTGTATTTTTGAATTATCATTTTGCTTCCTTTATGATGAAAATTTCGAATTTGTTTATTAGCAGTACATAACCAGCCTTATTGAGCCGTAGTTGCCATTTCTCAGCGATGCGGGCATATAGCGCGAACTTCTTTTTGTCACCTCCAGCACTTACTTTCGTAATGCTTGGTCTATGGTCAAAAATGTAATCGGTGACACAGCGAATTGTTTTACGAATTACGCGTAAGGTTCCACGGTTTTCATTGGTGGTTTCTGTGCCGGACATCTCATCCCCGAATTCATCGAGCATAGGAAAGGGTTGGCTGAGCGTGATAACATTGGCTCTACTCACCATCAGTTCATAATCAACACCATCCACGGTAAATGCTCTAAAGTACCTTGTCTTAAGTATCGGCATTCTCCCACACTAATCGCCAATCTTTTTTAGCAAGGATACTTAACGCCCATTTACCAAACAATGTGTCCGGTAGCCGCATCATTTCCTTCACCTTAAGGCTTGTGATCTCTTGCATTGGTTCAATCCACGACAGGAGCGCATCAGAAAGGGCTGTAAAGTCCTCTAGCTGATCCGAAGCACATTCACCGCTTATTGATACATAAATTCGCTCTATGGGCCTCCTAGGCGCAGCCAACAAAAAGCTGTGTAAACGGAAGTCCAAACCAAGTTTTAAAATAGCCTGTCGAAAGCGCTCTGCATCACATGCTTTGCGAGATGGTCGAAAGCCGTATGGGTCATGTCCGGTTGCCGAGCGCACAACAAAAAGGCTTCTCGTGCTTCCTCCGCGTACTCTTGCCTCTAAAGTGCCAACATCACCACCAAGTAACCGTAGCCTTGCATGCATCACCTTTGCACGTTGCTGGTTTTGCGCATCATTAAATGCAGGATCGTGTGGAATTACTATTGCTGTGGATTGGTTTTCGCCGACGAGTGAAGTTATGTCGAAATAACGCTTGAGGCGTCGTCTGGATTTCTCATCCATTGGTCGTCTCCCTCTTTAGTGCTTTTTGCAGGATGCAACGGCGCACAAGCTGGATATCAAATGCCGTATTAATAATAAGAACTATAGCACAAGTGCGGGTATAGTCAATTTTGAGGTTAAAAATTCGGCAACCAAGTATTGGCTATACGATTTTCATAAAACCCATCAACGATGGGGAGAATTGTACACATATAAATAAAATCACCTCAACTCATTGATATATTTCAGAAAGCGGTACGGGGTCATGGTAGTTATCTACCACAACGCTCAATTCTGTTATTCAGCTGCTTCTACTTCCTTTTCGACAAGTGAATAGTATGCAGAAGGAGGTACCTTTTCAGGTTTCCAATCATTACTCTCAGCTTTAATTAAATTGTTAGCTAGCACTTCAGCCAAAAGAGGAGGAAATGCATTACCTACTTGTATGCACTGCTCCTGTCGCGACCCTTGGAATACTAATTCATCTGGGAATGTCTGAATTCTAGCTGCTTCTCTAACTGTAAGCGCTCGGTCAAGCCACGGGTGAATTGGAAAAGCATTATGGCCCGGCACCATAGTCAAGCTTGGCCTTGCCCGATGAAGCCTCTTAAAAATATGGCTATAGTTTTTAACTTTTTTAGTACGGTAACCTGACTGAAGGTGTTCTGGTAATGCATCGACATCAAGCTTTCCACCCTCAGGAATGTATTTGTACCTCTCAACAAGCAAAGGCTTATGCTTCATTGGAACATGGCAAGTCTGCCTTTCATAGCTACTATCAGAAGCAAGGTCTGTCATAGCTTCTCCAACTGTCCTATATGGTTTTTGCCAATCTTTTGGCTCATCAAAGAACTTCCGTTTAGGCCATGGAATAATGTGGCCTGTATTGTTGGCTATCAAAACAAACCTTTTGCGTAATTGTGGTACGCCATATTCCGCCGCATTAAGAATTTTCCATTCTAAATTCGTATAACCAAGGGCCTTTAACTCTGAAATAAGAGTATGTTTAAATTTACCTTCATCTAGCGTCTTAAACCCAGCAACATTCTCCATGACAACCCAGCTTGGCTTTAATCTCGCTACACAATCAACGAAGGCAAAGACCAGTTTGTTGCGCTCGTCATCGCGAGGATTATAATCTCGAGTATTAATAAACCTACGTTTCCCAAACATAGAATAGCCTTGACAGGGTGGACCACCAATAACAGCAAAAGGTCTTTTTCCTTCTAATCGCTTCGCAATCTCTTCTCTAACTTCTTCTTTTGATAAGTCACCATCAAGATATGGTACCGTAGGATAGTTAGCTCTATGAGTTTTTGCCACATTAGGATTAAGGTCAACCGATAACAAAGGTCGCAAGCCAGCTCTAGTAAAGCCGTTCAGGAATCCTCCAGCACCAGCAAAAAGGTCAACAAACCCCTTTTCCACAGGCAAGTCATTGAGAGATTTTATATTTAGAACATCTCTTGGTCTATCTTCAGAGACTTCAATCACAGCCTTAGATTTTCGAGATTTAGCAACGCAGAAATTTTCGTTTTGTTGCTCGGAAAAATTAGATAATACCTTGCGCACCTCTACTCCAATACTTTTAGCTAACATAGGTGGAACGGCATTTCCAACAAGGATACATTGCCTTCTCCTATCACCCGAAAAAACAACTTTATCAGAAAAAGTTTGCAATCTAGCAGCTTCTCTTGGGGTAAGACTTCTGTCTAAAACAGGGTGAACTGGAAAAGCATTATTGCCAGGAACCATAGTCAGAGCAGGTAGCTCCCTATGAAGTCTTTTATATGTGTTGCCAAAATTCTTTCTTCTTATAGCCTCAGGCAACTCTTCTGGCACTGGTAACCTTCCACCTTCAGGGATATATTTATATCTAGCAATAACAGTATCAGAATGTTTCAGGGCAATATGGTTCTTAACCTCTACCCCTTTATTTGCTAAATCCATAATAGCTGGACCTGTTGTCTTGTATGGCTTCAACCCAATACCATGTGTTGGTTTTGGGAAGCTAAACTGAGCATTAGGATTTCTAAATCCAACAAAGAATGCTCGTTTTCTGTGTTGTGGAACACCATAATCAGCCGCATCCAATATTTCACATTGTATTTCGTATCCAGCTTCTGCAAATCTCTTTTTTATAAAATCAGCAAATCTTCCGCCATACATGGTCGTAATGGATTTTACATTTTCAATAATAACCGCTTTAGGCTGTAATTCTTCAACCAAATTTGCATATGCTTCAAATAAACGATTTCTAGGGTCAGAGGATTGCTTTGCACCTATTGTAGAGAAACCTTGGCAAGGTGGGCCACCAATAATAACGTCAGGGTGAACACCATTCGCTGCATCTAGTAGTTCTTGGCTAGTTATTTGGGTAATATCTTTACAAACGAAAGAACGTTTAGGCCAGTTTGCCTTATGAGTTTTTTCTGCCATTGGCTCAATATCTGTAGATAACACAACATCAAAACCAGCTTGCTCAAATCCAATATCTAAGCCGCCTCCACCAGCAAAAAAGGAGAATACCTTTGGCTTGTTTTCAACAAGCTCAATTGCTGCACCATTTTCAGCAATAAATTGTTTAATTGCATCAATCGCTAAATGACTAGGCTGAGACTTGTTGCTTTCCCAGCGTATAATGGTGCTCTTAGAAACACCCAACTTTTCAGCAAGCTCTGTTTGCGTTAATTGTAATTTTGAGCGAACAGATAAAATATTATTCGTAACATGGTTCATTGACGGTAATCCTCCATATGACACTTTACCGTCAGAACATAATAAGAACAAGCATTTTTTAATTTTATTTCTAACTCATTGAAAAATTTAAAGATGATTGAATTCTGGCCCAATTAATTACAAGACCAACTCCGGGCCTAAATTTCCCGACTAAACCGAGTTTTCGCATTATAGCTAATTCTGCTTGAAAAGGCTTCCTAGCCTGACCTCCTCGTGCTGTAACCTTTCTTAAGACACAAAGCTCATTAGCCATTTGTTCTTCAATGTGCAACAAGTATTCATCTTGATTAAAAGACCGTGCCACTTGGTCGTAATAAGAAAATGGATCGTTATTCATACACTCTTCTGACAGTTTAAATATATAATGTATCAAAGCCTCAAAATTGCCTGCAGTTAACAGCTGCTTTGAAAATATCATTAGAGGGGAGCCAGAATTTGCATCTCCAGACCTATTAACAGCATCAACAAATTGATAACCAGCACTACTTGGTAAGCCATCTGCTTCTAACAAGCCTATGCCACTTAAACCGGAATCGATATCTTCTCGAAAACTATGTGCTCGATTTCTTATATTTTTGGCAAACCTCATCCAAGCCTCATCACTACTCCAAACGCCACTATCAAGGTTATTAAAACATCTTGTCTTAATCGAATCCGCTCGCCCCGAGAAGAATTCACTGAATTGCCCATCCCACCTTCTTAGTTTTGTCTTAACTCTTGCTGTCTCAAGTTGGCCTGTATCATCAACAGCTTGAAAATGACAATTCTCTGGGAATAAAACATTCTTAAACCAAAAATTACGCCACACATCATTGTGATAATCATCGACACTACTATAAGATAAATATTTCTCAGGATCACTGCCAGGGCTAAGTGCTTCTACCGCATCAAGTAATAAATCAGGGAATTCATAGTTAGGAGGGGTCTGTATGCCGCTGATAAATTTGGAGCTTTGTAAATAATGGTACAGTGCATCTGGAAATGTAGAGCCTTCACGAACGTGCGCCCATTGTGTTGTTACTTTTGCGGCCAATTTTTGACCACCAGCACGATTGTCTGCGCCCAGGTTTAAAATATGCAAATTCTCCAATTTGTTCTCAAAAGGCCTTGTCTTACTAGCATCAGGCTCTTCGTAACCAAAAACTGCAATTGGCAACTCAGGGCAACACTGAGTTAGCACAGACGAAACATATTCTGCTGAAGCTTCATGTGAAGAATAACGTAGAGGAACAACGATGCACGCAGCATCATAACCTTTATGCAAATAGCCATTGGATTGCCCCATAGCCGTCAATAGCCCGTGCAAACCTTCATTGGGCCGTTTATATTCAAGAGCAATATTATATTTGGTGCTTGTAACTGTATTTTCAACTTGGATTAACCCATCAGCGATTGGCCAACCCGCACCTCGACCTTCATTTGCTGCAATAACGCTGATGTCAACTGCATTAGGTGGGTTTTCTTTAAAATAAGGGGCAGGATCGTCCTTTATTAATCGAGCAATTTCAGATGTAGCCCAAGCTGCTTCAGTATCGTGTGACATCAACTTCCCCTTCTGTTCGAGGAACCTTAGCTCAACGCACTTCACTTGGCGAGAGAAACAATAATCTAACTAAATTTAACATTCGTAATACTTCTCTATAACCATACTCCTGTAGGTAGATTAAATTATATTAAGATATTTCATTATAAAATGTAACTTTCCTAATGACGACCCATGAGCATCTGTCAAAAAGTGTCGAATAATCCACTTTTAACAGGCATCATATCAATCTTCCACAAACACTACTAAAAGCCCCATTCATTATTTTCTTGTATTTTTATAATGAGTTATTGTTATGTAGCTACTCGGCATAACTATTTGAAATTGTTCATGTTGAGATAAAGAAAACGGCCCAGTAAGTACATATACCGAGCCGTTTAATATTGTAGATTATAAAAGGCTACCCTTTAAATCTATTGTAATGAGTTTTTAAAAGTCCTCACCACCTGATTGATTAGACTTAATAAGCTTTCGTCTATGGTCATTCCACATCCTTTTTTCTGTACTCGATATTCTAAATGACCATACCTGTTCGTCTTTTTCAGCAGAACAGCTAACAACCTTTTTTAAGAGAAATGGAGTACGAGCAGTGATCTCTATGTTTTCATTTTCAGCTTCCACCTCATATGACATGATAACATTGCCGTGTAATGTACTGTCCTCAATTGGCCCATATCTTTTTCGTATCGCATTATCCCATGCACTATCAACAAATGACTTTTCAGGCCCACATACTGGGACTGTAATATATGACACCCAAAACTGTTCTTTTGTTGTCTCAATTTGCATGACATATGGCGTATCATTCTTTGTACACACTACTGAGAACGATGCACCAACATCTGTTTTGCCCCAATTCATCTGTGGTATCTCACAGTTCTTAAGATCATCAACTGATGTCTTTAACCCCATACCTTTTGCTTTGTAATGTTCAGTTGGCACCATCTGTTGATTAGGTAAGCAAACATGATAGCTTCTATGATCCTTATTATAATCCTGCGCCCAGCCACCACCTACACAAATAGCTGTATTTTCATCCTTGTTGATGAATACATTACTTTCATCCGAAGGGTTCCTTGCGTCGGCAATTGGTGCCATTGAACTTGATCTGCTACCTTGTTTTACAATAGCTGTCTGTGAAGGGCTTTCATTATTCCCTAGTTTAGATGCAAGCAAAGTTTCTGTAGCTTTCAATTCAATAACCTTAGAGCCGCCAGCTAACTTGGAAATGCCACCCAAACCAGTTTTCTTTGATACAGCACCAAGTAACCCGCCCCCACTATCCTTTTTTCCCTGTTCCTTTATACAGGACCGCACTTTAGATAGGGCAGTTTGAATTGTAGATTGATCAGCAGTTTCTATTCCTCCTCCTAATATTTTGTTAGCGTATTTCGTTGAACTTGGCTGCTTGCCAAACTTTCTTAAATCTTTACACGAATAATCTGCCCCAAAACTGTTACTCGAAACAAACAGAACAGACATTGATACTATTACTATCATTTTTCTCATCTTAGCCTCCTAATTTAATATTCTACTTATAGAAGTGTATTG
>CBFDBT010000046.1:0-14935 GCA_965603115.1 uncultured Alphaproteobacteria bacterium | reverse complement strand
CAAAATGAATGGTCAAACTTTAATAATATTTTAGCGATTAGACATAAAAGTAACTCTCTGATATATTTACCCGATACCAACAATGGGGGAAAATTTCATGTTATTGCTGCTTAGCGGACTAACACTATGGGTTCTTGTCCATTTTATACCTGTTTTTGCTCCAAACATTCGTACTAAACTTATCGGTACAATTGGCGCTGGGCCCTATAAAGGCATTTTCTCACTTTCCTTGGTCGCTGCAATCGCCCTTATGGTCAATGGCTGGCAAAGTGCCCCCGAAGAATTTTATTTTCCCCAGATGGCAGGAATCCGAGAACTGTCTTTTCTTCTTATCTTGATCGGCATGATTTCTTTTGTTGCTTCTGGGATGAAAAGCAATATTAAGCGGCATTTCCGTCACCCACAATTAAACGGCGTAATGCTATGGGCATTCGCGCATATCCTGTCTAACGGGCAAGCCAAAGCTGTTATTCTGTTTTCAGGAATTTTTGTTTGGGCTTTTTTAATGAAAGTTGGTGCCAATAAAAGAGATGGCCCATGGGTAAGGCCCGAAGCGGTTAATTATAGCCAAGATGCTAAAATGGTTATAGTCGCAATTGCGCTCTACGCCTTACTTGTTTATCTGCATCAATATTTTGCGGTTGCTTTGATCTAAAAAAGGCGGCCCCAAGGCCGCCTGAATTTTAGGGGTTATCTACCATTTCTGAGAGGCAATGGCGGGGACCAAGCAGGATCTGAAGCTTCATGCAGGGTCTTAATTTGGCGCTCGTTAAACCCTGTAAGATCAACGCTCCAAAGTGTAGATTCACCACCCGAACCATCTTCTAGGTAGGGCGCTTTTCTAAAGAACATCAACACGCGACCATTTGGGGACCATGTCGGTCCTTCATCTTGATATGCGTCAGTCAATAAGCGTTCACCAGTACCATCAGTACGCATCACACCAATTCTAAATTTACTTTCCGATATTTTTGTAAAGGCTATCAAGTCTCCCCTCGGCGACCAAACAGGTGTAGCATAGCGACCAACACCGTAAGATATACGTTTGATGCCAGTGCCATTCATATTCATAATATAAAGCTGTTGAGAGCCACCACGATCCGAGTTGAAAATAATCTTATCCCCGCGTGGTGAAAAGGAGGGACTGGTATCAATACCCGGATGGTCAGTCATGCGGGTCATGCGCCTTGTGCGCAAGTCCATTAGGTAAATATCCGCATTACCCTCATCGGATAGGGAGAAAATAACATGATTTCCGTCAGGTGAAAACCGCGGCGAGAAAGTCATGTTTTTATCAAATTCACCAAGCATCTCGAAACGGTTGGTCATGATGTTAAACAAATAAACCCTCGGCTTATCGTTGAAATAACTGAGATAGGTAATTTCCTGACGGTTTGGTGAAAACCGCGGCGTCATAACCAAATAACTACCATCTGTTAAATCGCGATGATTAGCACCATCCTGATCCATAATCGCCAGTTTTTTCACGCGATTAAGTGGGTCGCCCGTTTCTGAAATATAAACAATACGCGTATCAAAATAGCCATCTTCTCCCGTGAGGCGACTGTAAATACGGTCAGAAATAACATGGGCTATGCGGCGCCAATTACTAACAGGGGTTTTATAGCTCATGCCATCCATTTGCACTTCTGACAGCACATCCCACAGGCGAAATTCCACGCGTACATTGCCATCAGGTAATAAACTAATGCGACCAGTTACCATCGCTTGTGCGCCAAGTGGTCGCCAGTTAAGGGCAAAATCAGGTCTGCGATCTTGCGGGCCTATTTGAGCAAGAAAAGCTTTTTGGTCAATCGCGCGAAACAGACCCGTGTTCTCCAGATTTCCGGTGATAACATCAATCATGTTTCTGCTCATTTGTGACAAACTACCCGCAGATGTCTCAGCATCGGTTACGGGTGCAAAATGTGGCAGGGCTATTGGCAGGGGCTCCACCGTGCCTTTAGTAATATCTACCTTTAACTGAGCATTAGCCGTGCTGCTAATGCCTGTAAAGATGATCAATAAAATGCACAGTCGCTGCATCATCAAGGATATCATTTTCTTTTCCATAGGTTTTATAGCCCTTTAAATTAATACATATCACTGGGGTCAAAGTTAAAATCAATCACGCTCCACTCAACATAGCGATCTTTTGGTAAATTCTCATAAGGTTCACATATTTTAACAGCACGCCGAGCGCTCTCTGCAAAAGCCCTAAAGTTTTCTCGGCCCGACGCATTCAAGTCCCCCGCATCCACAAAAGCTGGTGTGCGAGCCAAACTACCATCACGGCGCAACCACACCCTTACCGTCACGCGCATATCCTGAACATCTTTACCACCGGATGGCAGTTTCCAGCACGTAATAACTTTTTGCTTGAAAGCTTCAATCAACGAGGCTGTTGCAATTTTATTTTTAAAACTACCAAAAAGTTTACGCTCAGCTTTTGCCTCTGTTTTTTTAGTGTCTTCCTTGGGCTTTTCAGCAACATTGGTGTCATCTTTTATGGATTTATCAATCAGCGCAGCCAGCTTTTTGACTTTAAACCGGCTTGGCGGCTTGGGGCGCGAGCGCGGTTTTGCGTTTGATACCAATTTCTCCCGTATGCTTATTTCGGGTTTTCTGCGTGGCTTCGGCTTAATTGCTTTAGCGGCATCAAGCGTTGGCACCGCATCAGCAGATGCCTCAGGTTCGTAAGATTCAGCCTTGGCATATTGGCTGGTCTTTTGCGGCGTGGCTTCTGGCTCTCTTTCTCGCTCCTCAGGAGCAGAGAGCCTAGTTTCTTTATCAACCTTAACAAATTCAATAGAAATAGGTGGCACCGGAGTTGGGGGCTCTTTTAACAAAGTTGGTAAACCAAAGTAAGCCACGGTCGCCACACCTACGTGCAAGCTTACCGACATAAATAATGCTGTATGACTATTACTCATTTAAAGTCGTTTAATCCTATTTTCTAGGGTCAGCTATTAAAGCAACCTTAGTAAACCCTGCCTTATTAATTTTTCCAATAATCGCCATCACACTTCCGTACGAAAGATTCATATCACCGCGCACATAAATGCGCATATCTCTACGATTACCCGCTATTGCGAGCAGACGCGGCACCAATTCACCCGCGCCCATCTTAGTTTCCTGTAAAAATATGGCACCACTATGATCAATTGTAACTTCAATGGGTTTATCGTCTTCAGGCAGCGCCTTTGCCGAAGTTTTGGGTAGGTCAACTTTTATGCCTGACGTTAATAAAGGCGCTGTCACCATAAAGACAATCAACAGTACCAGCATCACATCCACAAAGGGCGTGACGTTGATCTCAGCGAGTGGGCGATATTTACTTCGCCGACTGCCGCGGTCTCCGCCTGATGATTGCATATGGGCACCCATTAACGCGTTTCCTCATCAAGCTGACGTGATAAAATCGCTGAAAACTCATCGGTGAAATCTTCAAGCCTGCCAGCATATCTGCCTAAATCCGTACTCAGTTTATTGTAAGCAACCACAGCCGGAATTGCAGCGACCAGACCAAGCGCTGTTGCAAGCAAAGCTTCCGCAATGCCCGGGGCAACCACAGCAAGAGATGTATCAGAGGCCTGTGCAATAGACTGGAAGCTATTCATAATACCCCAAACAGTGCCAAATAAACCAACGAAGGGCGCAGCTGAACCAATGGTAGCGAGATAGCCAACCTGCCCCTCAAGAAAATCCATTTCCCGCGAAGATGTCACTTTCATGACCCGATATATCCTGTCTTGCACAGATACCCGATCAAGGGCGCCAGATCGTTTTGATAAACTGCGCTGCCATTCCCGCATCGCGGACACAAACACCGCCGCCATCGGATGATCAGGGCGACTTTTCAATTTTACATAAAGATCATCAAGGGATGTACCTGACCAAAAACTTTCTTCAAAACTATTAGCAGAAGCTCCCGCTCCCTTAATACGCTTTGATGTAGAAAAAATAATTGTCCAACCCCAAATACTGGCCACAATCAAAAGCAGCATCACAGATTGGACGATAAGGTCAGCCCCCATAAACATACCCAGAATGGAAAAATCTACGGTACTTCCACCGAGTTCAACTGCTGTTACATCTTGCATCTAATCTTGCTCCGCTATTTCATTTAAGGTTAAACTATCATTAAACCACTGCTGCCATGCTTGTTTGGCAGTTGGCGGCCACCGACAGGGTCGCCCTGTTTCTTTATTCACAATTGCGGCCAATAGCTTCGCTTCAACAATACGTTCATCTCCGCGTGTAATCCATTGCTCAACCTCTATGGCTGCCGCTCTAATTTTTGTCACTTTTGAGTGCCCAATAAGTATATCGCCAACAACTGCCTGGCGCAGATATTTTATATTAATATCGCTAACTACATAGACTAATGGTCCACCCTTATCCTCAGGGTTTTTCAGGAGCACATCAATATCAGCAGCAGTACCGCGAATACTTTCAGACCGTGTGCGCTCTAAAAAACTAACATAACGCCCATGATATACCATGCCACCAAGGTCTGTATCTTCATAATAAATGCGCATCGGGAAACTAAAAATACCATTTTTCCATTCCCCTGTTGCTGGTACTAACATCATTAATCCTCCAATAAGTCCATTTGAGGGCCACCCTTGGGAGCCGCCAGCCCTAGGTGCTCAAAACCCTGAGGTGCCAAAGCGCGCCCACGCGTTGTCCGCATCACTAGTCCGAGTTGCATAAGATAAGGCTCAATAATATCTTCTAAAGTATCACGCGGCTCACTAAGGGCTGCTGCCAGTGTTTCAATACCCACAGGGCCACCAGCGTAGGTCTCGCCAATACAACTAAGATACCGTCTATCACTGCGATCAAGGCCAAGACCATCAACCTCTAAACGATTGAGGGCGGCATCAGCTGCCACACTATCAACTGTATCACTGCCAGCGACCAGTGCAAAGTCTCGCACCCGACGCAGTAACCGGCCAGCAATGCGCGGTGTACCTCGAGACCGTTTGGCTATCTCCAAGGCCCCATCTTCCGTCAAATCAAGCGAGAGTAAACCCGCCCCACGGCGCACGACTTTGCATAATTCCTCTGGAGTATAAAATTCTAGCCGCGTTGGGATACCGAACCGGTCGCGCAATGGCTTTGTGATGAGCCCAGACCTTGTGGTGGCTCCAATCAAGGTAAATTGCGGCAAGTCAATCCGCACCGATCGTGCTGACGGTCCTTCGCCAATAATGAGATCAAGCTGGAAATCTTCCATAGCCGGATAGAGTATTTCTTCCACCACAGGGCTCAGGCGGTGAATTTCATCTATGAAAAGGACATCATTTTCCTGCAAATTTGTTAGAAGTGCCGCAAGATCACCAGCTTTAGTGATGACGGGCCCAGATGTGGCTCTGAAATTTACGCCAAGCTCGCGGGCTACAATTTGGGCAAGGGTTGTTTTGCCAAGACCAGGAGGGCCATAAAAAAGCACATGGTCCATCGCTTCAGATCGTGTACGAGCTGCTTCGATGAAAACCCGTAAATTTTCTCGTGCCTGCTGCTGGCCTGTAAAGTCATCAAGCGACGTTGGGCGCAAACCAGCGTCAAGGGTATCCCCAGTGGTTTCAGTACTCTCTACAAGTCTATCATCTTCTTGCGTCATGAGCTTGATAACTCCTTCAAGCCAGCGGTGATAAGCGCCTCAACTGTAGCATCATCACCCAAATCTATCGCAGCTCTGGCTACGGCTCCATGCGCATCAACGGGGCGGTAGCCCAAATTGGCAAGTGCAGAAACGGCATCATCCATAAATCCACCAGAAGCAGTTGGTGCAGGCCCGCCGCCGAGCGCATCACCAGCAGACATACCAGCGAAAGAAATAGCACCAACTTTGTCTTTTAGTTCGTTAATGATGCGGGCACCAAGCTTGGGGCCTACGCCCGATGCTTGACAGATCATCGCCTTGTCCCCTGCTGCTATCGCTGTCTGGATCACGCTAGGCTCTCCAACACTCAAAATCGCGAGACCTACCTTGGCGCCAACACCCTGCACGCCGGTGAGAATACGGTACATATCCCGCTCTTCGATACTGAGAAAGCCATAAAGGGTGAAAGCATCTTCGCGCACAACAGTTTCAATATGAAGGCGAACAGCTTCACTAATCGGCGGCAGGGACGACAATGTACGAGAGGAAGCATGCACCAAATAGCCAACGCCACTTACATCCACTATCAGCCAATCATCGCCTGTACTATCAAGAATTCCTGTTAATTTTGCGATCAAAAAACCGTCCCCCGCGCTAAATTTGCTTCTGCTGTCACATTAAATGCATGGCAAATAGCAACAGCCAATGCGTCAGCAGCATCTTCGCCTGCAACACTCACACCTGGCAACAAAATATTTATCATAGCTTGAACCTGCTGTTTATCTGCATGCCCCACTCCCACAACTGCTTTTTTTACATGATTGGGGGTATATTCGGCAACATTAAGGCCACTTAGTGCCGGCACCAACAAAGCTATCCCGCGCGCTTGGCCAAGTTTTAACGTAGACGTCGGGTTTTTATTCACAAAAGTTTCTTCAACCGCGGCGCTCGCAGGACGCCATTCAGAGATAACTTCAATCAATCCGTCATGGAGTTGAACCAAGCGCTCAGCCAGAGATGCCTTGGGATCAGACTTTACAACACCGTTGGCAACATGGCTTATACGGGTGCCTTGAGCGTCTATAACGCCCCAGCCCGTTTTCTGTAATCCCGGATCAAGTCCGATCAGCCTCATGATTTGCTAGAACCCCACTATCTTATTCAAGTTGCCCTGCTACCTCGTCTGAAACATCAAAGTTACCATAAACATTTTGAACATCGTCATCATCTTCAAGTTTTTCGATAAGATTCATTGTTTTTTGTGCCATATCGAGATCAAGTGGCATCGGGTCTTTACCCTTAAATATCAGCTTCGCACTCGTAGGCTCAGCGGTTATCACATCTTTCAGACCACCTAGAACATTATGCAGCTCTGTCGATTGCGTATAAATTATATGACCATCCTCATCAGACTCAACCTCTTCGGCACCCGCCTCCAATGCTGCTTCAAACATAGTGTCAGCGTCAGCCACATCAGCAGCAAATATAATTTCGCCAACATGATCGAACATAAAACCAACCGAGCCACTTTCGCCTAAATTACCACCCGCTTTTGCAAAGATAGTTCGCACTGAAGAGCCTGTTCTGTTTCGGTTATCTGTTAGTGTTTCCACCATAAGCGCCACACCACCAGGTCCATAACCTTCATAGCGCAATTCATCATAATGCTCAGCGTCTCCACCAACGGCCTTTTGAATAGCGCGCGTGATGTTATCTTTGGGCATAGACTGGCCCTTGGCGATTTGTATTGCAAGGCGAAGTCTTGGGTTACTATCTGGGTCGGGGTCCCCCATCTTAGCTGCAACCGTTATCTCTTTTGAAAATTTGGAAAACATTTTTGAGCGCTTGGCATCCTGTGCGCCTTTGCGGTACTGGATGTTTTTAAATTTACTATGACCTGCCATTGATATCCCTCTTTACTTCAGGTGCTGCGCGTGCAGCGATTACTCTCTTATAGTTTGATTTACCTATAACATGACTTATGCAGGAATACAGGGGGAATATGTATAAAATAACTAGATAGTACCCAATTATTTGTATATGGATTCACCAGAGTGCTTTTTAACAGTTTCGAATATCTCGGAGGACAACAAATGCTATCATTTTCTACAATTCTTAAAGCGACAACATTATCATTGATCATGTCATCAGCTCCCGCTCAAGCACAGAATATGAGTGAGAATGATACATCAGATTATATGCAAGAAATTCAAGTGCTAAAAAATACCGCTGCTATGCAGTCTTCCTTTAAATTTTTAAAGCAGGCTAATGCACAAAATATCGAAGACCTGATCGAGTTAACAGAAATTCCAGCCCCGCCTTTCAAGGAGGGTAAGCGAGCGGCCCGCTTTGCTGAAATGCTTCGTGAAGCGGGATTAAGCGACGTAAAAATTACTGAGGTAGGGAATGTGATAGCCCGCCGCAAGGGCACATCGCGTGAAAAAACAGTGGCGATTGTTGCCCACATTGACACCGTATTTCCACTGGACACCGATGTAACTGTGAAGATTGACGGCGACAAATACACCGCGCCCGGTATCGGCGACAATACTCGTGGTCTGGTAGCCTTACTAAGCCTTGCCCGCGCCATGCAAAAAAATGATCTTCAAACCAAAGCTGATATCTTATTTGTTGGCTCTGTAGGGGAGGAAGGCTTAGGCGACCTCAGAGGTGTTAAACATCTGTTTCGCGATGGCGCACCAAAAATTGATAGCTTCATAGCGATTGACGGCGGCGGCAATGACAGGCTCGTTCATAGTGCTGTAGGCTCCCATCGCTACCGCATTACTGTAAAAGGACCGGGTGGTCATTCATGGGGCGCTTTTGGTCTCGCTAACCCGCACCACGCGCTTGGCAATATCATTTCTGAATTTGCTGCAACCGCACCCTCTGTTACTACAAGCGGTCCTAAAACTTCTTTTAGCGTGGGGCGTATCGGTGGCGGCACATCCATCAACTCCATTGCTTTTGAAAGCTGGATGGAAATTGACATGCGTTCACTGGTTCAAAACAAACTCGATGATATCGATGCTATATTGCAAAAAGCGGTTCAAACTGGCCTTGATAAGGAAAATTCTGCGCGTAAATTTGGTGATGCGCTGACAGTTGATATTAAGCGTGTTGGCAAACGCCCAGCTGGCGTTGGCAGCACTGAGGGCGCGCTGGTAAAAAGAGCAGAGGCCAGTATGGAAATTTTAGGTATCACACCAAGATTATCAGCCTCGTCGACTGACTCTAACATTGCTATTTCAAAAGGTATTCCTGCAATCACTATCAGTCGAGGCGGTTTGAGCGGCAAGGCTCACTCACCGCAAGAATGGTGGCAGAACAAAGATAGTCATGTTGCTTTACAAATTGGCCTACTCATCCTTGTAGCCGAAGCTAATGCAAAATAAATAAAAGATTATGGAGCCATCCTTGCATTAAAGTTGGGATGGCTCTTTCAAAAGAGTTTAAACTCTTAAACGCAATTAATTATTTTTATTATTCACAGCACGCCTTATAGCACGAACACTGATAAAGCTAAGCGCTAGAACCACAGGTACAGCAAGGCCCGTTAACACATCAGTATCGATTTTAAGGCCCGATTTTTTCATAGCCTTTAATAGATATCCCACAAGCCCTACGCCATAATAGCTAATGGCCACGATAGAAAAGCCCTCGACCGCTTGCTGTAAATGCACCTGCATACCCGCACGCTTTTCCATTGATTGCAAGATGCTTTGGTTTTGCTTTTGACGCACCATATCAACCATAGTATCAAGCAATCTCGCGGCTCGTGCTACCCGCACAGCAAGCTCATTTGCACGGCGCTCAGCTGCTTCGCAGGTGCGCATGGCAGGCGTTATACGTTTATCTAAAAAAGTGGATATCCGTTCATGCCCGTCAAGTTTGCTCTCACGCAACTCTGTCATGCGACTATGCGCTATAGCTTTATAAGCTCTCGCAGCAGAAAATCGAAAGGCAGTTGACGAAACCATATGTTCAATCCGCGCAGCAAGGCCAGTGATTGACACCAGCAACTGCTTTTGCGCTTCTTCGTCGGGGTCGGCTGCTAGCTGTGCCATAACACTATCTAGTTCAGGCTCAAGCAGATTAAGCCGGCTCATGGATTGGCGCGCGATGGGCAAAGCCATCAACGCCATAGTCCAATAACTTTCAACCTCTAAAAGCCTGTGAACTAATCTCGCCAACATACCATCGCTCATGTCAACATCGGCGACCACAAAGCGAATAAATCCTTCACTATCTAATCGAAACGATGCCCAGACAACAGCATGTTGACCTGACACCCAGCCACCAGCCACCGCGTCCACACCTAGTATGGACTGTGCTTTTTTATAACCATAATCTTTACCAAGATCGCTATTAGGAATGACTTCGATATGAATACCAACAAACATAGCGCCCAATAAAGATTTTTGAATTGTTTGAGGCAAATAACTCAAGGCTGTTTTTTCGAAATAGGGCTCACTATTGCCCGGCACCACCATTGTATAGCTCTCAGCCTCGGTGTGGCTTTCCCATTTCACACGGGCTGGGCCAATATCCACCATATGATAACGGGCATCTTGCGCTGGAAGTGGCTGCTCGTATTTTTTACAAAGATTACCGAAATTCAATCCATAGATTTCACTGTTTTGATTCAATACAACGATGTGTGAACAGCGTATAGCACCCTCAATGGGCATAGGCGGTCTAGCATGCAGTTCGTTATTTAATCCTATCCGCTCTTCTAGGTGCATCTTTTAATTCCATAACACGCAAAAATTAAACTTTATGAACAATAGCCTCACCAAAGGCTATGTTACAATCTTATATTCGAATTATTTAATATAAGTGTGTGATGCTTTTATGACAAGGCTGGCGTCATAGCCCCTCTTTCAAGGCATCCAACTCCAACCAACGCATTTCTTTCTCATCTAAAGCGTCTCGGGAAGTCTCAAGGCTTTTGCTAATATCACTAAATTTCTTAGGATTTTTGCTGTAAAGCTCTGGGTCCGCCAGAGAGGCTTCCATTTGTTTAATTTTATCCCCCAAGGCCTCAATCTCAGCAGGCAAGATATCAAGTTGCCTTTGGTCTTTATAACTGAGTTTTATTGATGGTTTGGCTGTCTTTATCTGCGCTGTAGACGTGGGTTTTGCATTTGATCTCTCAGTTTCTATAGTGCGCGCATCTTGCTTGCGCTGAGTCACATAATCGCTATATCCCCCTGCATATTCAACAACGCGACCATCGCCCTCAAACACGAATGAGCGTGTTACCAAACGATCTATAAAGTCTCTATCGTGGCTAACAAGCAAGATCGTGCCATCATAATCTGAGAGAACTTCCTGCAAGAGGTCTAGCGTTTCCATATCCAGATCATTGGTTGGCTCATCGAGGATAAGCAGGTTGGATTGCTTGGCAAAGGACGTGGCGAGCAACAAACGATTACGCTCCCCCCCTGATAAAGCAGACACCGGTTGCCTAGCTTGTGATGGATCAAAGAGAAACTCCTTCATATAGGTCCGTACATGTCTAGGCTCGCCAGCCACATGTACATAATCTCCACCACCACCAGTAAGCGTATCTTCAACTGTAGCATCAGGGTTAAGCTGAGACCGTTTTTGGTCTATAATCAGCGGCGTCAAATTAACACCCAGCTTTATAGTTCCGGTATCGGGCTTGATGTCCCCGATCAGAATTTTCAATAGAGTTGTTTTACCTACACCATTGGGGCCGATAAGCGCGATACGGTCTTTGCGACCAATTCTTATGTCTAGATTTTCAAACAGCGTGCGACCATCATAACTTTTAGAAATGCCTTTAGCGTCAGCAACCAGCGCACCAGACTTAGAGCCACTATCAGCGCTAAAGCTAGCTGTGCCTTCCTGATCAACCCGATTGCGCCGATCTTCCTTCAAATCCCAAAGCTTGCGCATACGCCCCATATTACGCTTGCGCCGCGCTGATATGCCTTCAACAGACCAACGGTGCTCTTCTTTAATCAAACGATCCATCTTGTGGTTGGCTAGCTTTTCCTGTTCTAAAAGGTCCACCTGCCAATCTTCAAATTTATCATATCCACTTTCCAAACGCTTGATCACACCGCGATCAAGCCACAGACAAGCCGTGGCGAGATTGCTCAAAAAAGTCCGGTCGTGAGAAATGATCATAAAAGCACCGCGAAAATCTTTTAAATACCGCTCTAGCCATTCTATGGTGCTGATATCAAGGTGATTGGTAGGTTCATCAAGCAAAACTAGGTCAGGCTCGCCAATGAATACCCGCGCGAGGGCCGCACGTCGCAATTCCCCTCCAGATGCAGAGGCCGCCTTTGTTGTCTGGGAAACTTGCAAATCTTCCATCAACACATCAGCACGATAGGTCTCGTCGCACTCAGTGTCCGGTAAGCCATCCACCACATAATCATACAAAGTATCATACATGCTGACATCAGGCTCTTGCGGCAAATAGGCAATCTTCGAGCGTGGCTGCACCCAGCGTTCACCACCATCAGCTTTGACAAGGCCTGCAATAATTTTCAGCAATGTGGACTTACCCGTACCGTTGCGTCCAATGAGGCATAATCGGTCATTGCGGGCAATATTGAGCTCCAATGCATCGAGCACAGGATCACCGCCCCAATGGAGAGAAATGTCTTTTAGAGTTAATAAAGGAGGGGCCATAAACTTTATATCTTCCTGATCAGACCGGCCTTCAAAAAGGAAAGCCTGTGTATCTGATTATCATTTTCATGTCTATGTACTGACTTGCGTAGAAAAATTCAACATTTGCTTTAAACACTTTATCTATATCATGCGTTAACCAACTAAAACTTGACTTAATGTGAAAAGGTATGTGAGCATCATTATGCTGGGGAAGTATGGTGGCAAAAAGTAACATGATAGCAAAATCAAACGTTTCTCTAAAAGAGTGGCTTAGCCCCATCCTGCGTTGGCAACTATGGCTGTTACCAACAATAGCATCAATTCTTCTGCTCATGGTTGCCCAATATGACTTTTTGATTTTTCACACCCTGGCTGAACTTTTTACCATTATAATCTCTTTTATTATGTTCTCGCTCGCATGGGCAACCTATGATTATTCCAAAAACTTGGTGTTGCTCTTTTTAGCTTGTGGTTATTTGTGGATAGGCTCACTTGATCTTATGCATATGCTTAATTATAAAGGCATGAATATATTCTCTCAAGACCTTGGAAACATTGGCGTTCAATATTGGTTAGGTGCTCGTTACTCAGAAGCTTTACTCTTATTAACAGCTCCAATTCTCGCCCCAAGAGCCTACAATAAATTTTATCTTGTCACTATATTTTTCCTATTTGCACTGGGCGTAAATATGATGATCTATTGGGGCATATTTCCTGTCGGTTTTATAGATGGAGTTGGACTAACACCCTTTAAAATTTACAGTGAGTATACAATCAATGCCATTCTCTTCCTCGCAGTAGTTAGTGTGCTCCGTTATGGGCATACAATAACGCACGAAGAAAAAGTTCTTATCTCTACTTCAATCATTCTTACAATGTGCGCTGAATTGGCGTTTACTTTTTATGTGGATGTTTATGGTTTCTCCAACCTTGTCGGACACACTTTCAAGCTTTATTCGTTCTGGATAATATTTCGCGCCATCATTTTATCAAATCTCAAGGCACCCTATGCAGCGTTACATAAAAGTAAAAAAATGCTCAGAGAGGCACTCAATGATGCCAATAGTGCCAACCGTGCCAAATCAGAATTTTTAGCCAATATGAGCCACGACCTTCGCACTCCCCTCAATGCTATTATGGGCTTTAGTGATATGATGCGCACCAAGGCTTTTGGCCCGCTCGGCAACAAACGTTATGAAGAATATGCCAACGACATATATGATAGCGGAGCCCACCTTGTAAGTCTCATTAATGATATTCTTGACCTCTCTCGAGTTGAGTCTGGAAAATATAGCCTTGTTGAGAGCCACATAAATATTGAAGACCTCATCCATCAAAGCTTTCGCCAGCTATCAGCAATGGCTAAGAATTCAGGTCACACTCTCACGACCAAAATCGCCAAAGAAATGCCTGATATGCTAGGTGATGAGAGAGTTATGCTCCAGATATTTAACAATCTATTATCTAATGCGATCAAGTTTACACCAGACAGTGGGGAGATAGTGGTTGCTGCGCATGTCAATAAAGACAATAGCATCACTATCAGCGTTACAGATACAGGTATTGGAATATCTGATGAGGAAATTGTACGAGCTCTAATCCCCTTTGAGCAACTGAGCACTTTACACTCACGAAGGCATGAAGGCACTGGGCTTGGCCTTCATCTTTGCAATAACTTCATGAAGCTTTTTAGCGGCACCTTAAAGATAAAAAGTAAGCTAGGCCAAGGCACTACGGTTACACTTTGTTTTCCACCAGAGCGCACACTTGCTACCTAGATAAAATCAATAACGCAATTTAGGTGCTAAAGCTCAGGGAATGCTACGGACAAATACCCAATTATCCTCAGTGCTCATTTCTGCATCGTATGCGTAACCATTCACTTGAAAATCTTTGATTTTATCGGCCTTGTCTATTCTGTTTTCTACGATATAGCGCGTCATTAGGCCACGCGCTTTTTTGGCAAGAAACGATATTATTTTTGGCGGCTTACCGCCTTTGATCTCTTTAAAAACGGGTGTTATAATTCGCGCCTGCAATAGTTTGCCTTTAACAGCTTTAAAATATTCATTTGATGCCAGATTTATTACAACAGGGTCCTTATCATTATCAAGGTCGTTATTCAGTTGCTCAGTAATTATAGAATCCCAAAACTGATATAGGTTTTTGCCGCGTTCATTTTTAAAACCAACGCCCATTTCCAAGCGGTAAGGCTGCATTAAGTCAAGAGGGCGCAAGACACCATAAAACCCAGATAGAATACGCACATGTTTTTGCGCAAAATCTATATCATCAGCAGATAAAGTTTCAGCACTCAGGCCTTGATAAACATCGCCTTTAAAAGCATCAATTGCCTGCTTTGCATTGCCCAGTGTGAAAGGTGTTGTGAAAGCTTTAAACCGTGCCACATTCAATTCCGCCAATTTATCTGATATACCCATCAACTGCTTTAAGTCGTCCTCGCGCATAATTTTGGCTGTTTCAGCCAGCAGTTTAGTCTCACCCAATAAATTCGGCTGGGTGAATTTGCTACGTAGCGTCTCACTTTCAAAATCTAATTTTTTAGCTGGTGACAATAAAACTAGCATATCAACTCCCAAGGCTCTGATGGTCCGTTTCTCTCTGCGGCGAAATGGCATATAATATCGTAAATACACTGGTAATAGCCAA
>CBFDBT010000045.1:0-15336 GCA_965603115.1 uncultured Alphaproteobacteria bacterium | reverse complement strand
CCGGTCAATTCTCAATACCCTGCGACAATATGCGCACTCTATGTGGACAAGCTTTTTAAGAGATTTGACATAGATCAATGAAGAATTGACCCACTCACCCTAGGGTGCACTAATAGGCATAGCCGTGCTTAGTATGGGTATGCTTTATTAGTATTATTGAGGCAAAAAAACAGGAGCTAACATGGCTGATAGATTTACCAAATCGGCTGCTCGTAATATTTTTTACGGGGGGTCACTGTTTTTCCTAATTCTTCTTTTCATCCTTACAGGACAAAGTCACATGTATATTGTGTCAGAATCTACGGATACTGCAACTCTATCGGATTCTGTGGTTAAGGGGAAAAGAATTTGGGAAGAACACTCATGTGTCAACTGTCACACAATACTTGGTGAGGGAGCGTATTTTGCACCTGAACTCGGTAATGTCTGGATTCGATATGGAGGAAAAGACGACGCGGAAGGGGCGCGAGAAGGTATCAAAACCTGGATTCAAAGCCAACCTTCAGGCATAGAAGGGCGTCGCCAGATGCCTGCATATGATCTCACCGAAGAAGAACTTGATAATCTTGTAGATTTCTTCGAATGGGTCAGCAGAATAGACACTCAAGGCTGGCCTCCTAATGACGCTGGTTAAACAAAGTAGAAAGGAAATTTATAATGCGATTTGAATCTCAAAAAGTCGCGATGTACTTCTTCGCTGGTGCGCTGCTTTTGTTTGCAGCTCAAGTCACCGTAGGATTACTCGCTGGCCTAATTTATGTTACGCCTAATCTATTCTCAGATATAGTGCCCTTCAATATCATACGAATGATTCACACTAATTCTCTTATTGTATGGTTACTGATGGGTTTCATGGGAGCAACTTACTACATTATTCCCGAAGAATGTGAGACAGAAGTTCATAGTGTCGGACTAGCAAAGGTCCAATTCTTTATCTTCCTCTTTGCTGGTGCAGCCGCAGTGGTCAGTTATTTGTTTGGCGTCCACGAAGGCAGAGAATTTCTTGAACAGCCAACTTGGGTGAAGGTCTTGATCGTCATCTCGGTCTTGATGTTCCTCTTTAATGTCTCCATGACAGCTTTCAAAGGCAGAAGAACAGCCATTACGAATGTTCTTCTTATCGGCCTTTGGGGCGCGGCCATATTCTTCCTCTTTGCTTTCTATAACCCTGGCAACCTCGCCCTTGACAAACTCTACTGGTGGTATGTTGTCCACTTATGGGTAGAAGGCGTGTGGGAACTTATTATGGCAGCCATTCTTGGCTACATGATGATTAAACTCACTGGTATAGATCGTGAAGTCGTGGAAAAATGGGTCTATGTTATCGTCGCTCTAGCTCTCATCTCGGGGCTACTGGGAACCGGTCACCATTATTACTGGATCGGCACACCAGGTTACTGGCAGTGGGTTGGCAGTGTCTTTTCTACACTTGAAGTGTTGCCATTTTTCGCTCTAACTGTCTTTAGCTTTATGATGGTTTGGAAAGGTGGGCGAAATCACCCAAACAAAGCTGCTCTCATTTGGGCGCTTGGGTGTTCAGTTCTCGCTTTCTTTGGTGCTGGTGTCTGGGGCTTTATGCATACCCTTTCATCCATCAACTATTATACACATGGCACTCAGATCACTGCAGCGCACGGCCACCTGGCCTTTTATGGCGCTTATGTCTGTCTGAACCTGGCGATCATGACTTACGCCTTTCCGTATCTACGCAAGAGCGCGCCATATGGCCAAGTTGCTAATATGGTAAGTTTTTGGATGATGAGTGGCGGCATGGTCTTCATGACTTTCACCCTTACATTTGCTGGAGTAGTTCAAACTCATTTGCAACGTGTAAATGGTGAAGACTTCATGTCAGTGCAGGATCAGCTACAAATCTTCTATATTATGAGGTTTGGCGCTGGTGCAGTTGTCGTAGTTGGTGCTCTGATTTTCATTTGGTCACTCGTTTTGGCCAAACGTCAACCTCAACTTTCGTCGGAGTGACTTGAATGACAAAGACGTCAATTGACATGAAAACTGTCAAAACTATGGGAGGGGGCAGCGATGCCCCTTCTTTCTACCTGCCTGTAAACAATGAATGTGAAATTTTTGAAGCAGCGAGCAAACATTCGCTGCCTTTAATGCTAAAAGGCCCCACAGGGTGCGGCAAAACTCGATTTGTAACACATATGGCTGAAAAGCTTGGACGTAGTCTTTATACCGTAGCATGCCACGATGACTTAACAGCCGCTGACCTCACGGGACGTTTTTTGCTGCAAGGTGACCAAACAGTATGGGTTGATGGCCCACTGACCCGCGCTGCCAGAGAAGGGGCAATATGCTACCTTGATGAGGTGGTGGAAGCCCGCAAAGATGTGACCGTAGTTTTACATCCCCTCACCGATGACCGACGCATGCTCCCCTTAGAGCGCACTGGTGAACTTATCGAAGCAGCACCAGGCTTTATGTTAGTGGTCTCTTATAATCCTGGGTACCAAAGCATATTAAAAGGCCTAAAGCCTTCAACTAGACAACGATTCATTGGTCTTGAATTTGACTTTCCGCCAATTGAGCAGGAAATTGAAATTATCGCGACAGAAAGTGGCCTTAACAAAGAAAAATGTGCCGTCCTCGTTGGCCTAGCTCATCGCTTTAGAGACATGAAAGGACAAGACCTTGAAGAAGGTGTTTCAACGCGTTTGCTAATTTATTGCGCTGTATTAATCGCCGATGGCATGTCGATTGATCACGCTATCCAGACCGCCCTCATCGAACCCCTTACTGACGAACCAGAGGTAAAGGAAGCCCTCTTGGAGGCCGTTACGATTATGTTAGGTTAAGAATCCATGACTAACTGGCTAGAACCTGAAGAAGTTATTGGTAGCCTCTGGGATCGCTTTGCCGGCGACCGAGCCAGTTATACACGCTATGCTGATGCGGTAGTGAGCTATAAATCCCTATCCAATTTTATTCCAGTATTTTTCCGAACTATTGGTGGCGATGGCGGTGTTCGTTTTGCGGCGAGCAAGGCAGAACAGAGTGATCACCGCCTTGGTTTTCTGCAAAGATTAGGGCGTGTTGATGAACATGTTTCAACAGGCCGGTCCACCAGTGAACTTATTATCCTTCCTCAACAGATAGACTTTTTCCCTACAGAAAAACTGAATAAGGACTTATATATTTGGCTCGCTATCTTTTTCGCAACCGCGGAACCTAACACGAGCGGTGAGACTAATGACCCCTTACTTGCCGACCTTAATTTGGTTAAAAAATCTCACAAAACAACCGTGAAAGCCCTCAGTAATTTTCATGGCTTTCATAAGCGTTACAAAGACTTAGCTGAAGCCATCATTCAGGCCCGCCAACCAAGAAAATTGTCAGGCTATGAAAGATATTTAGAGGACCTCATCCGTAGCTTAATATCCGAAACATATCCAACAGACGTGGTTGTTCAGGCACTATGGCATTATGTGAAGGACGATACCGCGCTACCATCGGGCATTAAAGCACCGCTGAATTATAAGCCTATATTGCCCATGCCTCTTTGGGGAGAATTATGCCAATCAAGGCCCCCCGAGCCTATGGTCGCTGATGACGGTGAAGCAGGGTCAGCGCCAATGGATGACGAGGAAGAAAAAGAAGAACTCATCAAGAAAGCACGCCGTGAAATATTCGATCAAGCTAACCGTGACGACCCGCTTATCCTTTATCCTTTTGAAGGTCTGCTCTCTTGGGCCGAAATGCTCAACCTTGCACGTACGGTCGAAGATGAAGATGAAGAAAATGCACAAAAAATCGCTGATGATGCT
Organism: uncultured Alphaproteobacteria bacterium; assembly: GCA_965603115.1. Classification (GTDB taxonomy): domain Bacteria; phylum Pseudomonadota; class Alphaproteobacteria; order Sphingomonadales; family Kordiimonadaceae; genus CBFDBT01. The sequence goes on along the minus strand of CBFDBT010000045.1, from coordinate 11,548 downwards.
GATGAAATTGTACTTTCTCCCAATAAAAAAAGAGCCGCCACTAAAATCAAACTCTCACTCGATTTGCCGCCAAACATGGTGGAGGTGGAGCGACTTATTGGCACAAACTTATACAAGGAGTGGGACTATAACAGTAAAAGTTATTTAGCTGACCACTGTAAAATAATCGCCCAGTTCGCCACAGAAGAAGATGTTCCCCTAGAAAAAACCGCCGAAAGCCAACGCATGATCGCACGCGTAAAGCGCCAGTTTGAGGCTTTGCGGCCAAAAAGGGAAATCTTACACCGTCAATTAGACGGCTCCGAGCTTGATATGGATGCAGTCATCCGATCTTACTGCGACAGACAAGCTTGCGGAATTGGTTCGGATAATATTTATATATCATCGCGAGATCAAGCCAGAGATCTTTCAGTTGCAATATTGGTGGACAGCTCACTTTCTAGCGACGCTTGGATTGAAAACCGGCGCGTTCTGGACGTTGAAAAAGAGACACTTTCAGTGCTTGCCAACGGCTTAGAGGCATGCGGTGATCAATTTGCGCTTTATAATTTTACTAGCCGTCGTCGAGATCAGGTTTTTGTAAATACCCTCAAGGGCTTTGACGAGCCCATGTCATCAAAAATTGAACGCCGAATGGCTGCGATGAAACCGGGGTTTTATACCAGAATTGGTGCCGCCATTCGCTATGTAGCAGATCAGCTTGACCAACAAGAACATCGCCACAGGCTGATGCTGGTTATTACTGACGGCAAGCCCAATGATATTGACCATTATGAAGGCCGTTACGGCATTGAAGACACGCGCATGGCTATTCGAGAAGCCCGCCGTATGGGCCAGACAGTTTACGGTGTTACTATTGACAAGCAAGCCAGGGAATATTTCCCTCATATTTTTGGCAAGGGAGCCTATTCTATTGTAAGTCACCTAAATAAGCTCCCTGCAGCCCTGCCTGCTATCTACCGCAGCGTCACCTCCTAAAATGTCTTGCTGAAGTTGATGCCAAATGTCCGTGGCTCAGATGCTGTCATAGTAAAATCCCGACCAAAGGTATAACGTGACCCTGTGCGCACCTGTGATGGGATCATCAAAACCTGCCCCATGTCTAGGTAGCGTGTAGCAACTTCAGGTGTGTCATTTTCAAAGAGATTGTCGACAAAGAATGTAAGTGACCAGTCCATATCCTCCAGGCCTACGCGTAGATTTGCTAGGGAACTGCCGCCGACATAAGCAAGGTTAGCCGCCTGCACATAACGTTTACTCTCATAGAGATAATCTCCACGGATAAATCCAAAAATATTATTCTTGAGCGCAACTCTATAGGTCGCAGAAAGACTAAGCTGGTGTTTAGGGGACTGAGGCAAGCTATTACCGACGACCTGCCCATCCGGATCCACAGTGTCTATAACAAAATATCGATCCGGCGAGCCATCACCATCTGCATCCACAGGGGCTTTACTTGTGTCTAAAATCACACCATCTGGCAAAAGGTCAGGGGTTAGGCTGACGTCTCCACCCGGGAAAATTGCCGCCGAGATAGCTTGGCCAGTATACCAGCCATTAGTGTCCTGTAGATCTCTCCAGTTCTCATCAAGATAGTCTTTAAACTGGGAATCATTGAAAGCATAAGCCGCCCTCAAATTTAGCTCTTCACTTACCTGCCAATTTAAATCAATCTCAAAGCCCTTAATCTCAGACTTTCCAGCATTTTTGATGAAGGTGACAGTTGTTTGGCGCGAAGACCCTGCACGCTTGAGAGCATCAGACTGGGTTAACTGCTGCCCAGTCCAATCAATATAATAGAGGGCTGCATTCATACTTAAAGTATCATTAAAAGAAGTTTTTATCCCTGCTTCATAGGACCAAACTGTAGATTCGTCGTAAGTGCCCCGGCCGAGATCACGCCAAAACTGCCGATCTGTGCCATCGAGACTCACTTTGAAAAAGTCATCATTAAAGCCTCCGGGTTTATTACCCTTAGCGGCATTTGCATAAAACATCACCTCATCATTTGCTTGCCAAGTTAGGGCAACCCGCGGCAACCATGAGTCAAAGGTTAGCTTGTGCAAACCATCATAGAGCGCACCATCCAACACTTTATTTTCTCTCTGGTAGCGAAGCTCGGTGGATAGCATCAAACTATCACTCAAATCATAATCTACGGAGGCAAATACAGCTTTATTGTCAATATACCCATCATTGGCACTCAATGGGTGTTCATTATCATCAAGGGATGCTGTCAAAGGGTTAAAAGCAACATTTACGCTGTCGCCACTGTTGGACTTGAAATAATAGAGCCCAAGCAAATATCTGAGCGGCTGCTCTGTTTTGCTGGCGTAGCGAACCTCTTGCGAATAATATGACTGCCCGCCCTTTTCCCAAATAACAGATGCTCCTGGGTAATCCGCAGGCAATTCAGCCTGAGAGTAAGTAATATCTGTATAACCTGTTAAAGAGGTCAGCGATGCTCCGCCCTCTAATTGATAAGTTATTGTTCCAATTACATTAGCAGTCTCTCTCTCAACACTGTTCAGTCCACCGTAATCATCATAAAAACTTTCAGGTGAATTAATCTCACCACAATAATAGCCCCGACTAAGCGAATTAGTGAAATTCATACCAAACATCGACATGAATATATCCGGTTGATAACAATTGTGTTTACCATCTGATATACCCTCGTCGCGAGGTTCACCACCATTCCACTTACTATAGGCATAGCCACTATCAGTATCTTTTGCCCAGCTACCTTGCACATAAACATTAAGGGCCTCACTGGGGTCCAGATTAAGCTTACCCCCGACGCGCAAGCTAGACTGCGCCCCAAGATCACGCTCTAGTGTGGCTTTATTGTAGTGCACACCACCACGATCCATGATGCGGGCATTTAATTCTGCACTTGCGCCATCACCAATTGGGCCTGCAACATAGCCCTCTAATTCAATATGATTGAACCGACCATATATGCTCTCAATTTTTGCTTCAAATTCATCGCTTGGGCGTCTTGTAATAAAATTGACGGCGCCCCCGAAAGCACCCCGCCCAAAAAGGGCAGATTGAGGGCCTTTGATAGCCTCTACACGTGTCAGGTTTTTCAGGTCAAAGGTAGATATTGGGCCTGCAATATAAACCCCGTCAACAAAAAAAGCCGCGTTGGCTTCCCCAAAAATTGACGACATACCACGCATCACTGGGCGATTATTACCCTCGCTCAAGATACGACCAAACCCTTCACGGTAAGAAAAACCGGGTGTCTGCATCGCCAGGTCTTGCACATCAACAATGCCTGCCTTTTCGATTTCATCTTGAGAAAATACAGCTATAGAAACCGGAGATTTTAGAGTTACCTCTTCACGCTTTCGCGCCGTTACAACAATCTCATCAATATAAACCTCACTGCCTGATGTTTCCGCAGAATATAAGGGCGCAATGGGGTATAATAGGGCTACAAACGCTACACTGGTCATTAAAGTTTCGTATTTCATATAACAGTACCTTTTTAAGAGTTAGAATAGTTTTCTCACTAAAAAAAGTTATATCGGGTCTGGGATAAATGAACTTGCTTTAGGTCAAATATGGATGTGACAAAAACGCACAGCTTTTACTAAGCCATTAGCAGAGTTTAAAGTAACTGCAGCAGTGTATGTAGAAAAATATCCCACCTAATAAGCATTGACAGATGCCTGTATACTTATACATAACTATATGAGTAGTATAGTATACTTTGTGTGGGGGCACATATGAGCCAAGTTTCTAAAGAAGAGATAAACTATTATCCCTTAAGCGAAGATATTGAAGAATTATCTGAGTTTCAAGATTTTAAGCCTATGATTAAATGGTGGCGAGGCCTATGCGATGGCAAACCCATTCCATACAAAGATGATGTAGACTTTAAAGACTTAATCGGATGGCACTCAAATTTAATTTTATCTAAGTTTACTGACCATAACCAAGATTATAATTTTCGAATTATTGGTGAAAATATTCAGAAGATTTTAGGCAGTGGCATTAAGACTGGAAGCCTTTTCTCTGAACTTCCTCACATTGAGACTAAAAGTCGCGAGAACCACCCAAGTATTATGGGGACAGGAAAGAAGATATCTTACTATAGAGGCGGGACCAATATGCGTGATCGCGATTTTGTCAACTTGTCGTCAATGGCTCTCCCTCTCGCCAACAAAAGTGGAGAATGTTCACACCTTATAACCTTCTTTAAAAAGCATAATTAATAAAATTAGAAGGCTCTAGCGGGCACCCTACCCCACAGAACCAGCTTACAGAAGTGACTAAATTGGCTTTCGGCAGTAGTAGCTTGCCGAAAGACCAATATAGCTATCCCTTCAACTACGGCGTTACAATGTTAAACCAGAAAGGCGGCACCACAAGGGCGCCAAAATAAGCCCCCACAGCAGATCCATCGCCTTTTATTTTCAGCTCGCCGCTTATCATCAGGTCTTTCATAGATTTTGACTTCATGATGAGTTGATCAAGTGCTGCCCGCGATAAGATTAATGTTGCAGCGGCATCGTCTGCTTGATCACCCATACGAGGGTATGTTGTATCAGCACCCACTTCTACCAGTAGACTTTCCTTAGTGTCGGTAAATTGAAAGTTTAGTAAAAAGGGTTCGCGCCCAAGCTTACTAGCATCATAGCGAACTGCAAAAGCATCGAACATATCTTGTGTTGGCACAGCGGATATAAAGTCAGGATTTGCCATATTCACCCCTCCGACACTCGGCAATCCATTGCGAAGCTCACTGGCTCCAGCCAAATAATAACTACGCCAAGAACCACTTTCAGATTGAAAGCCCATTTGCTCATAGCTGGCTGCTAACCAAAGTCGTGCTTGCTCGTTTTCAGGATCATTAAAAACAAGATTGTTAAACACTTCCGCCGACCATCTGTAATCCCCTTGATCAAAGGCCTCGCGCCCTTTGGCAAGAGTGGCTGATGGACCACCCGCTAATTTAACAAAGCGTTTGGCACGATCTTGAGCTGGATGGGCATTGAACTCGGCTGGAACGCCGCTCCACCATCCAAAATAATATTGGTAAACAGCTTTAGCATTATGATTTAAAGACCCATAATAGCCACGGGTATCAAAAGCCTTTGTTGTGAAACTTGGCTCCTCAATGCCACTGCCTATTTCAGTAATTGTTGCTCCAGCGTTCGCCTGTTTTAGGGTTGCATCATGGGTGTAGCGATAAATGTCTCGTTGACCTTTAAGAAAGCTCATGACATTTTCTCCCCCCCATTTAGGCCAGTGGTGAGACGCAAAGACAACATTTGATTTCGAACCATATTCAACTAGCACATGATCAATCGACTGTGACCATTTCAAAAGGTCTCGTACTTTGGCGCCACGCATGGTCAAGGCATTATGAAAAGTACCTGTGGCGACCTCTGCTGTACAAAGAGCCTTAAACTGCGGTAGGTAGAACATAAATTCTGATGGAGCCTCTGTACCATTGGCATCTGCAAATTCAAAAACAACACCATCAACAGTTCTTTGCTGGCCATTACCGCCTATTTCCTCAGTTGGCGGGATCAAGCCTATTGATCCAGCAGAGAGGGCTGGACCGAGGCCTGAGCCCACATGGCCTTCAGAATTTCTAGCAAGAGTATTACCAAACATCAAAGTGGCACGACGTGACATATGATTGCCAGCAAGTAGGTTCTCAACTACGGAGGATTTCAAAAACCCTTCTGGTGCTAAAATGGGAACCTTGCGAGCTGCTGCATCACCCTCGTCCAATACGCCGCGCACGCCACCAAAATGGTCAGCGTGGCTATGGGTATAGAGAACACCGGTTACCGGACGTTCGCCAAGCGTATCATTAGCTAGTTTTAAGCCGGCAGCCGCCGTCTCACTCGACAAGAGAGGGTCAATAATAATCCACCCTGTATCACCACGAATAATAGTCATAACTGAAAGATCATAGCCACGGATTTGATAGATACCGTCCTGCACTTCAAACAAGCCATGTATGGCTGCCAGTCTCGATTGCCGCCAAAGAGAGGGATTAACCATATCCGGGCTTGGACCATCGATGAAATCATAGGCCTTAGGATCCCAAACAAGCACCCCGTCTTTGGTGCGGATTTCCTCATCAATCTGCGCAAGCAGTCCTCGACTGGCGTCTTCAAAATCGGACGCATCGTCAAGAGGGAGACGCGCTTTAACCGCTGCATTGGCCTTTTGCGTATGTTGCGTGGCAACGCCTTGGGCGGGTGCATCCCCCTCTTGGGTGGGGGCAGTATCCGTACAGGCTGTGAGTGATAAGCATGTTAAAGCTGTTAGTAATAAACGCATTTGATCTACTCCTAAATTTGCTGATTGTTGTTTGTTGATTTAATAAAGTCTGCAGCGCGTTCTCCGATCATGATCGATGGTGCGTTGGTATTACCAGATATCAGGCTTGGCATTACGGATGCGTCAGCGATGCGTAATCCTTTCACACCGCGTACACGCAGTTCTGAGTCCACTACAGACCTTTCATCTGCCCCCATCCTACAGGTTCCTACAGGATGATAAACTGTATCCGCTCTATTTCGGATATCTTCAAGAAGAGCCTCATCGGTTATAGTATCATCTAGATATAACGGCTCACCCCTAACGCTATCAAAAGCGGAAGATTCCATGATCCGGCGTGTGAGTTTCACACCGCGCAAAAGGGTATCGGCATCCTCTTTTTCGGCTAAGAAATTTGGGTCAATCAATGGCGCTGCAAATGGATCGTCGCTTTCCAGCCTCACCGCACCCTTGCTTTTAGGGCGCAACACGCACACATGACAACTAATGCCGTGGCCCCAATGCAGCTTGCGTCCGTGATCATCAACAAGAGCTATCACATAGTGAAGCTGGATATCTGGATGTTCCACATCCGGTGTAGTCTTTAAAAAGGCACCTGTTTCTGTGAAATTGGTGGTGAGCATGCCTTTACGTTTGAATATATAGCTAAAGGCCGCTTTAACCATTTTAATCGATCCCATAAAGGAAAAACCAAAGCTATCTGTAGAGTTGCTTTTATAGCTCACTACATAGTCGATATGATCTTGGAGATTATTACCAACCTCAGGTGCATCATGAACAACATCTATTCCGTGCGATTTAAGATGACCCGCATCCCCCACACCAGACAACATTAAAAGTTGTGGCGTTTGAAAGGCACCCGCGGCCAAAATCACTTCGTTGCGGGCTGATAAATGATAGGTCTTTTTCCCAATTTGAACATCTACCCCTGTGGCACATTTACCTTCAAAGGTAACCTTGCGTGCTCGAGCCTTAGTAATGATCGTCAGGTTTTCTCTGCCCTTGTTCGGCTCAAGGTAAGCCTGAGCCGCACTATGCCGCTGTCCATTTTTTTGAGTAACATGATAGCGACCTAAGCCCTCTTGCTTAGCCCCGTTAAAATCGTCTGTATAGGGTAGTTGCAACTCACGACCCGCTTCCAGGAAATTTTCATTGAGTGGATTGGGCGATTGGTGCGTGGTCGCATTAAGAGGGCCACCCACCCCATGATACTCATCAGCGCCCGGTTCAAAGTTTTCAAGCTTTTTAAAATAGGGTAAAACATCATCATAGCTCCAGCCCGCAGCACCCTCACTTTCCCAGCGATCATAATCAAACTTATGACCGCGAATATAGACCATGGCATTAATAGAGCTTGAACCGCCAAGAGTTTTGCCGCGAGGTTGATAACCCTTGCGTCCATTAAGACCCTTTTGTGGAACCGTGTCAAAGGACCAGTTATTTGGCCCACCCGGCATCAAAGCAACAACACCAGCTGGCATATGGATCAAGAAACTTTTGTCTTTACCACCTGCTTCTAGCAGGCACACACTGACATTGGGATCCTCGGACAAGCGAGAAGCAACTGCACAACCACCAGAACCACCACCTACAACAATATAATCAAATTCGGTATTTTCCATAAGTTCCCCCTCAAAAATTCCATTCAAGACAAAAGTATAGCAAATAATTGTAATTCCCTGTAATACCAATAAATTAGTATCGTAATAACTTTTAGGAATAGCTATGTTTGACATATCCGATATCAATAGAGTCAAAGTTATCGCACAAGAGGGCAGCTTTAATAAAGCCGCTCAAAAACTGTTTATTTCTCAGCCAGCCCTTACAAAGCGTATTGCACGCCTTGAAGATACCCTTGGAATGAAACTATTTCACAGGTCAAACAAAGGCATACTGCTGACAGAGTTTGGACGCAAGATTACCAGTGACGGTGAGAGCATTGCCAAGCAAATGGGTATTTTAGAACGCGAACTGGTTTTGATGGCGGGCAAAGAGGTTGGCACACTCAGGTTTGGCGTTGGACCTGTAATTGAAGAAGAAATATTAACAAAAGCCCTTGGCAACTTCTTACATGCCTATCCTACAATTGGTATCAGTGTGAAAGTTGATAACGCCGCAAACCTGATGACGCTTCTAGAAGAAGGTGAAATTGATATCGCAGTTGGCGCTTTTTCAAACACCCACCAATTTACGGATTTCAAGGTAGAACTATTAGGGCGTCACGATGTGATATTTGTCGCAAGGCCGGAGCACCCTCTATTTATAGACGACCCCCAAACAATACCTGTAAAAAAAGTTCTGGATTATCCTATGGCAGCACCTGAAATTCCAGCGTCTATCGAAGCATGGCTAAAGCATAGGGATTATGAACCCAACTCCAGGAAAGGCTATTTACTATCTGAAAATTATCGCCTGCTTCGCTCTGTCGCTAAATCGACTGACCATGTGATTGCCGGGCCTGACATTCTCTTTTCCAAAGATATTCGCTGCGGGGAGTTAAAAATATTACCCCTTTCAGAATTAACGGTGTGGGAAGCTTACATTGTAATGCGCCCAGAGGCCACACACTCGCCTTTAGTGCAAGCAATATCGCAGATGATCAAAGAAACATTTACAGGACTTGAGTCAGTTTAAGCTAAAGATATCACCCCTGCCTCACCACCAATGACAGCGACATTTCCTAAAAAGTAAAGTTTTAGGGTAGTGATAATAAGGTAAAAATCGTTCAATCGGTGTCTCCTAATGATATGACTGTCCCTTGGAAAGATGGTCCACCAACAAAGCATCTTAAAAAAATTATGCTGCTACCGTTGTTATTTGGGGCCTTCCTCTAACTTCACGGGACTAATGAAACCCGGTGGTTTCACGGCGAGAACGGAACAGTCAATATTTCTCAGGACGTTCTCGGCCGTATTACCGATGATCAAACCAGAGATGCCTGTGCGTGCAACCGTTCCCATAACAATGAGGTCTACCCTCAGCTTAAGAGCAAGCGTTGGAATGATTTTACTTGCCCTCCCTTTAGGCACAGACGTTTTCGGTTTAACGGTTTCGTAGGCTTCTATAAATGTCCTCGGAAAACGCCTCCCATGCATGCACAATATGAAACTCGCTATGCTCCTGAAGTGCCAGAGATCCCGCTAGTTCCAGAATCAAACGATTTAAAGGTTCAGTTGTGTGCAGTTCAGGAGAATCTATTTCGTTGGAATCAACACACGCCATTATGCCTGGATCGGAGTGGGCTCGTTTGACTTGATAAGCCAAACAGGCCATGGACATTTACGAAGCAGGTGCAGGTCAGTGCTGCCAAAAAGCCAACCCCGTATGCCAGTGTTCTCATCCACAGATTTGATGACTAAATCCCGCTCAAAGCGCAGGACTTCGCGAATAACTTCTAAAAAAGGCCTACTCTCTATGATTTTGGTCTCAATTTTGATCCGGCCCTCAACCCATTTTCTGAGTTTGTCTAGCGCTCCCTTTAGTTCATCGATCCGTGCCTTCCGAAGTTTATGGGGCGTCTGCTGCGCCAAATAGGGCGGTATATTTTCTATCGCCAGTATTACCGTGAGTTGGGCATTATTCCTTTCCGCAAGACCTACGGCATGGTGAAACGCCTTCAGGATTATTCCAGAAAAACCCGCAACATAAAGAATATTTTTGAAACGCTTCATCCATCCCATCCTCTCATGCTCATCCGCTAGTCGTCTCTGATAATTCCCACCCACAGTTGGACGATGGTTTAATCTGCATTCCAGCCATCTACTAGACCCATGATGTGCTCCAAAAGCTTGATCTGGTCAGAAATGATCAATAGTCTGTTTATTTACAACTATTTTACAGCAAATAATAAAACAATCTCCCGCATGACTTAATGTTAATCAACTAATTTTCAATTGTGCTATGTATTGTTGCAATTGTGCTTTGTATTGTTGCATTGTAGCTTTCTAAATTTTCATTGCATTCATTGATGCTCTGCACTAATTATTTCATGTACAGATGATGAGCAGGCCTGTAGATAATGCCTCATGAGGATGCCCAGTTTCTCAAAGTCTGTGCGCGACAATTCTCACATGAGGGCATGAGAGTGATCTCCGTGCAAACATCTGTGGCGGTGATTTTTGGACGGCACCAAGGGCTTTAGAACGTTTATTAACTCCACGCTGCCTAGTTGGCGACTCCGACACAGTATGGCAAGATAAACTGTCAGCTTGGGACATGGGCAAATGGGCCAACGCCTTAATTCGTGACTGAAAGAAAGCTAGGATCTATGACCATTCTCCAGTCGAACGATATGCCAGAGAGCGGACATTCCCGCCCAACTGTGGAGCGGTTTTGGCACGCGGTATCGGTCGAAACAGCCATGGAAATCTGTAAGAGCAGGTCTAACGGATTGACGGTTGAAGAAGCTCAAGAGCGTTTGACGAAGTATGGACCTAATCTATTACCGCCACCCAAGGTTCGTCGCACAATATTTCGGTTTCTGGAGCAGTTCAACAATGTTCTTCTTTACGTTCTGATCGGTGCGGCTGTAGTGGCAGCGCTCCTAGGCCACTGGATTGATACGGGCGTCATCACAGGTGTGGTAATCATTAACGCTATCGTCGGATTCATTCAAGAAGGCAAAGCGGAGAAAGCATTAGAAGCCATACGCAACATGCTATCACCGCAGGCCCGCGTGAGACGCGGTGACCGCTCCTTGTGTGTCCCAGCCGAAGATCTGGTTCTAGGTGATATTGTACTGCTCCAATCTGGCGACCGAGTACCTGCTGACCTTCGCCTTATAGATACTAAGAGCCTTCAGATTCATGAAGCAGTTTTGACAGGAGAGTCTGAGGCCGTAGAAAAAGTAACTGAACCGGTCTCACGGGAAACGGAGCTGGGTGACCGCAACTCCATGGCGTATGCGGGAACCCTTGTGGTTTATGGCAAGGGAATGGGAGTCGTCGTCGAGACTGCTGACCGTACTGAGATCGGCCGGGTCAGCTCAATGCTGATCGGGGTGCAAACCCTTACGACACCCCTACTGCGTCAGGTCGCAGTGTTTAGCCGTTGGCTTACTCTGGCTATCCTGGTTATTTCTGCCGCCACTCTCGTCTTTGGCTTGCTCGTTTATAGCTATTCCCTCGATGATATGTTTATGGTGGCCGTCGGCCTTGCAGTTGCTGCAATTCCTGAAGGTCTGCCACCTGTCATGACGATTACGCTGGCTATAGGCGTTACCCGCATGGCGCGGCGC
>CBFDBT010000044.1:0-15378 GCA_965603115.1 uncultured Alphaproteobacteria bacterium | reverse complement strand
TTTAAATCTATCCCCATAATCAACATTGATGGATTTTAGTGTGCCCGCCATTTCAAAGCCAAGCTTGCTTATATGTTTTGCCGTAGCGCGTCCAGTAAAAGAGCGGCTGCGATTGTACATCTCAGTCATTTTTATCACGTCAGTGTTAACTGCTATAGCGTTGACAAGAGGGGCAGGGCCTTCACTATTTTGCGCAAAAATACGAACTGCAAAAATGCTGGATAAGGCGAGGACAGCCACAAAAATCCCTGCATTTCGAAGCCTATGCGTTTGTCTGACCCGAGAGATATGGGGACTATTTAGGGGCATTCTTTTTCTTTCTATTCACTGTCATGACGTGGATTCTTTTTGTGACCCATCTATCGATTCTTACTCCTTATATACCAAACTAGACTGACTAGTCCAGTATTTTGTGGAAATTTATAATTATATAGTGTAGAAAGGGATTCTATTTTGAATTGGAGAGTATATTGACTGAGTTAGTTAGTGAATGTTGCGATGGAAAGCACGGTAAACATAGAGGGCGTCCCTTTTGCAATGAGCGACATAAAGCCATATTAGAGGCGGCGATAACTCTCTTTATGGAGAGAGGCTTTGATGGCACCAGTATGGATGCTATCGCCAAAGAAGCGGATGTTTCAAAGCAAACTGTTTACAGTCATTTTTCTACCAAAGATAATTTATTTTCGTCAGCCATAACGCATAAAATGGAAGACTATTTCCCTCAGGGCGACTTTGTTGTTGGAGGGAGCGCATCTTTGGAGGAGGAACTCACCTTGGTTGCTGCTCAGTTTACCAAGTTGCTTATGAGCGAAGACGCTATGTCGGTGTTTCGGTTGCTAGTGAGTGAAGCTCCTAAGGGGTCGCATCTCGCTGAAATATTTTGGGAAGCAGGGCCAATGGTTATGCTTGGGCGTTTAGTTGCTTTTCTTGAGAAATGGCAGCAAAGAGGAGAGCTTAATATTGTCGACACTGAAGATGCTGCCAAATTTATAATTAATTTGCTTAAAGGACATGCGCACTTTGAGTTATCTATCGGTTTGATTGATAAAATTAGCGATGAGGATATTAAGGTATCCGTCAAAAATAGTGTCGCGATATTTTTAAAGCTCTACCGCGCTTAATCTATTTTATTGATCATTTCCTTTTGGATTTTTCATGCCTTTGCCTTCAAGGGTATAGCTTGTGTGGCGTGCATTTTTAGTATCGCCATCAAGTGTTTTAGGCAGAGTTTGGATTTGTTGGCTGGTTAAAGGGCCAAGACGTTTGTCAAATATGATAGCTTCGCCACTGCCGCATGCTGCGAGAAGGCTACTGGTTGCGAGTATCGTCAATGGAATCGTAACTTTTTTCATCAGTATATCCTTATTAGTCTTCAGCAATTGAGAAATACTATGGGCTGAAGTCATTTCGAGGTGCAATCTGCACCAACTGATCATCTCTTGCAAGCGCTATATAGATAATGCTAAACAAGGCGCGGCAGATGGCTGGATGGCCGCCGCTTGTGCAAACAGGGGGAGGAAAGTCCGGGCTCCACGAAAACACGGTGCTGGTTAATGGCCAGCGGGGGTGACCCTAGGGAAAGTGCCACAGAAAGGAAACCGCCACACCTTGGTGTGGTAAGGGTGAAAGGGTGCGGTAAGAGCGCACCGCGCGTCTGGCAACAGAGGCGGCACGGTAAACCCCACCGGGAGCAAAACTAATAGGGATGGTTGGAACTTCGCGTTTCAGGGGCGTTTTCGACCCGCCGTCCGGGTAGTTGCTTAAGGGCGTTGGTAACAACGCCATTAGATGAATGGTCATCCAAGCGATTTATCGCGGGACAGAACCCGGCTTACAGGCCATCTGCCATACTAAAAGGTGTGTTTTCTAGGTAATTTTAATATTCTTTAAGATTATTTAATATTAAAACATCAAAATACAGAACAATGAAAAACCCTTAGAAACGTATTGTTTCCAAGGGTTTATTTGGTTGCGCGGTATACTATGGGGGGAGGGAAGCGCGCAACCAGGGTTATTTGGCTCAGCTGATATCCGTACTTTAATCAACACTTAAACAGCTTAAGTCATTGTAAAAATTATGTCTCCAAGGTCCAGGCCGCCCATAACTCGTCAGCGGTCTTTAATCCCGGCATTGGCACCGCATGATTGGCAACTGCGTTGGACTTACCATCAATCATTTCTGGTAAACGGTTTTCCCACATAGCTTGATGCATGGCCGGTAATGTGTCCCAATCTCCCAGATAAGTGACAGGCACCTGCACAGCACCAGCATCTATCATCTGATTTAAGCGGATCACTTCAGCAGCACTACAAAGGTGTGTGCCAATGATTGATGCTGTTGGCATAAGAATCCGACGCTGGCGCATCCAGACCTGCGGTGCATAAAAGCTGTAGCGCCGATCTTTCATATCTCCTGCATAGACCACACGACCTGTATAGGGCTTCACCATCATGGTGCTGGCAAATAGACTGTCTGTGCGAGCACGTTCAATCACTATGTCAGGCTGTCCACGCGGATTATCTTCTGAACGCAGTAATTTACCGATTGCTTTACCGATTGGCTTCAGCGTTCGTTCATTCATCAAGCGAACGCATTCCTTGAAGGCTTCTGTCTCTCTGGCAGGATCCGGCAAGTCACGCATGGTCTCAGGCCAGTCAAACTCAGGATCACGACGACGAATTTCATCAAGACTGACAGCGCCTAATATCGCATCACCAAAGCCTAGTGATTGAACAAAGTCACGCTCGGCACCCGTATCAGTAACCACTACCATGCGAAGCGAAGCAGCCCGTCCGGCCTCAATCGCAGCTAGTGCCAAGTCATCACGTTCATCTGTACCGCTGCCATAGAAAACCACAGCGGATTCACCGGGACGGGAATTTGCCCGGCGTAACATATCTGCCGGAGACGCACTGCCAGGCTTGCCCATGAATGTCATATGATATCCAGAACTAGCTCCGAAATAGGTGATGGTCCCGCCTTCTTCCAATGCTTGGAAGCTACGTGGGAAACAGGTTTCCCCAGCGTGCGACACGGCATAACGACAAAGCTCACCATCATTGGCACTTCGGATGGCATCGAGGAAGCCTTCACCTGCTTCTTCCCACGCCTTCCACTCAGAAGGATCCTCAGGCACACGAGTGAAACAGTCTTTTACACCCTCCGCCTTACGGTTGACACCAGCGATACCTTGTTCCGACAACGTATCAATCCGCGCTTGAGACGATACAAGGCCAATTGTCCGAGCATCAGCTGCCTTTGCCAGTTCTACAGACCAAGCGCCAGTTCCCGTAGCAGCTCCTTCAACAAAAATACTATCATTTTGCAATAAATTGAGCGCATTAAAGAGTGCGCGGTAAGCTGTCCCTGCTGTAAGGATATAACCGCCACTGTCTTCCAGCGTTAGATCGGCAGGAGGAACAATGCACTGTGGCCCATCAGCCAGCATAAACTGCTGGTGTGACCCTTTAGGCCCCTGATAACCCTGAATATGGAAGTTGGTGTACATCGGGTCTTCACCTGCAGTCGGGTCCAGAAGGTCAGACACGCCCGAGTAGGCCGTCACCAACTGGCCAACTTGCAGACGGCCTTCTGCTTGCAGAGCTTCTCCAAGCTCGACAACAAGTGCAGCTCCGCCAGAGCCTGTAATATGCGCATCTTCATCATGCTCATCAAACAGCGAAATAGGAATGCCTGAAATAGCCCAGCAGTCATTATAATTCACTTCTGATGTCAACATATAGAGCAGAGCCTGGTTTGGTCCGGGCTTTTCTACAGGCACAATCACTTCTTTTTCAGCTTCAATAGGATCACCATGCCTATAGACACCTGTTTTGGCGTCGCGTATCACAGCATGTGCCAGTTGATAGGCTGGCAACGGCGAAACGCCCGGGAAGAAAGGTTGTCCCATTGGCAACAGTTCGCCACTTTTAATAAGTGACTCCTTGTCAGCAGGGTCAACGCGAGGCTTGCTGGGCAGAGTAGGCGATTGCTTATCCATATAGAGCTGGATACCTTTCTTGCCACCATTTTCTTCATCAAGAACAAAAGTGGTAAAGCATTCAATCTCCTCGGCAAGCCCCGCCCTAATACCTTGTTCAAATCCGGTATTTACCAGATCCAAAATAGCCTGTGCAACGGGTCCGCGTCCAGCCTGTCCGGCTGCATCAATACAATTTTGCACATAGGTAGATGCGATCTTTGGTGCTGTTGATGGTTCATTCCAGCGGTCTAGCGCGGCGTGACGCTCTGTCATTGCGGCAATTGCATCACCAGCCTTGTCGATGACGGCCTGTCGCGCCAGCTGTTGTGCCAAGGATAGGATACTGTCGCTATTGCTGGCAAACTGGTCCAGAAGACCAAGACCAAGGGCTTTTTCACCACTGATTTGTCGGCCAGATAGCAGGATGGCCAAGGCTTCATTAAAGCCCTCTTCGGCTGTACCAGCCCGATCACAAAGTAATCGTGGTAGTCTTTGCGTACCACCATACCCTGGAGGCAGGTAAAGATTAATCTCCGGCTGACCAAAGATAGTCGCCTTATTACCTACGCGCATATGGCAAGCAAGGGCAATTTCACAACCGCCGCCAAGAGCGACCCCTTCAATTGCCGCGATAACCGGCTTCTTCATTCTTTCGATCTGGTTGGCAACCGTGTGGGCCTTGGATGGGAGAGAGCGTGCTTGGTCTTTTGTGTGCACATCCTCAAGCAACTGGCGGATATCTGCACCAGCGACAAAAGCTTTACTGCCTTTACCAGTGAGTACTACTGCTCCAATATCATCACGACGTTCGATATGAGTAAGAACAGTCTCCAATTCATCCAACAAACGTTCTGACAGGGCATTGACTGGCGGATTGCTGAGAGTGATAGTCGCAATGCGCAGTTGTTTGCCATCTCGGATAGCCACTGGCACATATTCCATGCGCAGCATGCGAGTGCTTTCAATCATTGTCTGTTCGGCTTGTCGGTCAGCCTGTGTACGCCAGGCGTTTACTGCTTTCTCGATCTCCTGAACACACTCTGGGTTCCGCAGTGTAGATGTATCTCCCAGATCTTCACCTAATACTATAGCTTTGAGAACACGTCGCATATATTTGCCGCTACGTGTCTCTGGGAAGGCGCTTACAGTGATAAAATCAGAAGGAACGGCAACGGCACCTTTTTCTTCCCGCACAAGATCCTTGAGTCGACGCTCATCATCACGCGAGAGGATGCTATTATCCGTTGGCAGAACAAAAGCAATCGGCGTTAGCCCTTTTTCTCGGTGTGGCGCCCCAATTACAATACAGTTACCAACAGAGGAGTTCGGATTGATCTGTTTGTCTTTCAGAATCGCCCCTTCAATCTCTTCCGTTCCCATGCGGTGACCAGATACATTGATCACATCGTCAGAACGACCATGGAGCGAGAAGCTGCCGTCATCATACATGCGGGCATAATCGCCTTGCAAATAAACAAGTTTCGGTGTGCCATCAGCCTGCCGGAAACGATGAAAATACTGATTGGTAAAGCGATCCAGATCCCCCACCCAGTTGTCAGTGTCAAGAGCATCAGCATCGCCCCATATCGTGCGTGCGAGATACGGGTAAGGCTTCTCAATAATGATCTCGCCCTTTTCTTCTTCCTCGGCCTCGCGGTAACCATAAAGGCCAGCAGCATCACTTTCGCCTTCTGGTATCCAGACATTACCAAAGACCCATGGGAGAGGATAAGTTTTTGCATCTGCTTTTACATGCTGGTCGGGGTTGCCGTATGGGTGGGTCCACACGATACCGCCATGCTCGGTCGCCCAATATGAATTGATATATTGGCTTGTAATCAGTTCCATCGCGAACTTTTGTACAGTCGGGCTTGTGGGCTCGGCGCAGAACGTGGCCACACGCAGACTGGTCATATCATAACGTTCCACATCCGCCTTGTTTTGCGGGTTCGTCATCACGGCTTTCAAAAAGGTTGCACCCGCTTTGAAAATGGTGATGCCATAGCGCTCAATGATCGAGGAAAAACGACCTGAATTCGGAAATACAGGTGCACCTTCGGTAATCACGCTTGGAATCCTGGCAGCAAGGGCTGCGGTGATCATGTAGGACTGACCAGTTATCCAGCCAGGGTCTGCCACTACAAATATTTTGTCACGCCCGGGAAGTGCATCAAAGCTGACTTTCGTAGTGTGAGCAACACCTGATACATAGCCGCCATGCACATGCACAACACCCTTCGGCTTTCCTGTTGAGCCCGATGTATAAATAATGAACAAAGGGTAATTAGCTTCCACGATCTCTGGTGCCACTGACTTCCAAAGCGCTGCGACCAGCTGCTGTCCATCAAGTCCATCAAGTGCTGCTCGATCCTTCAACCCCGCTTTCGCCAGAACATCTGTTTCCGCTTCCTGCAGAATATCATGAGCCCACACATCACGGTCATCCACCCATGGCAAGTCAGCTACGGCAGCATGCTTGACAACAACAACGTGGCTCACACGTGCAGGTGATCGGGACAGAGCTTCAGCCATATCAGCACGCAAAGTGGCGGCATCTTCAGACGCTAGACGCGCTTCACCCAGCACAATGCCTACTTCACGCATGACATCTGAACGCAATAGAGTAATTTCTTCGCCAAGTGCAGAGTTCACACGCTCAAGTACCTGTGACTTTAGAGAAGAATCCATATCAAGAGATGACAGTATCTCCACTGCCGTTTGTAGGCTGATATACCGGTCAAGTGCGGGGTCTGTATAGACCTCCTTAAAGCCAATGACCTCAGCATTACGAGAGGCACCATCAGCGGTAATAATCACTTTGGCTCC
Source organism: uncultured Alphaproteobacteria bacterium (assembly GCA_965603115.1). Taxonomy (GTDB): domain Bacteria; phylum Pseudomonadota; class Alphaproteobacteria; order Sphingomonadales; family Kordiimonadaceae; genus CBFDBT01. Next base: position 8,566 of record CBFDBT010000044.1, on the reverse strand, counting down.
AGCATTCTCAATACGGTCAGATAAGGTCTTGTCCGAAAAACCTCCAAACACAGGTGTATAAATAACACCAATACGCTTGGCAGCTTCAGTCCAGACAAGCTGCTCCAAAATATTGGGCATATTCAGGGCAATTCGGTCACCCTTTTCAAGTCCCATATTGCGTAGGGCTTGGGCAGCGATTACTGATTCTATCAGCAGATTTTTACGTGTTAGTGTTTTGCTGTAAACCGGACCACCACGACCATCATTCAATGCTGGATCCCAGCGATCTCCCTCATAGATAAAAGCCGCATCATCACCAAAACCGGCTAGAACGTGGCGGTCAACTTCGTTAAATGCAGCATTGGTCTGCCCGCCCCTGAACCAACGATAGTAAGGTGCCTGACTTTCATCCAACGCCTCATCCCATGGTTGCCAGTCGTTTGCATCAAGTGTGATATCGGCTCCATCACAAGTCCAGCCTTGCCAGACTCCCGCTTCATCTTGCTGCAACCATGCCTTTACGCCTTCGTGGTACCAATGAATTGTTTTACCTGCAATATCACCGTGGAACAGACCTGCATCTTCTTCACAGGCGCGGCGCTGTTCTGCCCAGTCTTTCTGACTGCGTATGGGATTGGCCTGTACATCTGTGGGCAAAGTTGGAGTATAAGCTACATTACTGTTGGTCATGATCGTCCTTACTATGCGGTTTTGGAATAAATTTTTTGATAAAGTGAAATAATTTCATCTTCACTAGGTACGCATGGGTTATTACCTGGTGAACCAGATTCCAGCGCTTGCTTAGCCATCAAAGGCAAAAGCTGTTCAAACTTTTCGCGGTCGACACCCCATTCTTCCATTGTTGGAACCTTCAGGTCATCATTCAATTGCTGCAGTTCTTTTAGCAATATGGCATTGGCTTCTTCGTCACTGTGAGCTGCTGTGGCAATGCCCATCGCGCGGGCACAATCCGCATATCTATCTGGTGCAGCATCAATCGAATAAGCGGTAACTTCAGGCAAGAGCATAGCATTACTCAAGCCGTGTGGCACATGAAAGTGTGCGCCGATCGGTCTGCTCATCCCGTGCACCAGGCAGACAGACGCATTTGAAAAGGCGATGCCAGCTTGCATTGAGCCAATCATCATGGCTTCGCGAGCTGCTTTATCGCTGCCATCCTCGCAAGCTGCTCGCAGATTTTTTGCTATAAGGCCCATGGCAGAAACGGCCATACTGTCGGCAAAGGGGTTGGCTTTTTTGCTAACGTAGGCCTCCATAGCGTGGGTCAGGCTATCGATGCCCGTATCCGCCGTGAGACGCAGGGGCTTGGTTAAGGTCAGCTCATAATCCACCAGCGCTGCAACAGGCAGGAAAGCAATTCCCATCAGCAGCATTTTTTCATCGGTTTTCGTATCCGTGATAATCGTGACTTTAGTGGCTTCTGAACCGGTGCCCGCTGTTGTGGGGATGGCGATCACGGGCAGTCCAACTTCATCCACTTGTCGCGGAACCTTGTAGCTGCTGATTTCACCGCCGTGCGTGCCACAAACAGCAATAGCCTTAGCTGAATCAATCGAACTACCGCCGCCAATTGCCACAACACAGTCAAAATCACCTTCTTGCAGGGCATCCATGCCGGCATGAATAGCATCTGTTGTCGGGTCTGGGGGAATGTCAGAGAAAACACTAAAGTTAGTTTTAGCAGCCCGAAGCGGCTTAAGGATATCTAGGACGTGCCCGGATTTGATAAAAAAGTCTTGGGTAATAACCAGTGGTCGCGATACACCAAGTTGTTTCATCACATCAAGAAGTTCCTGGCTTGCTCCTCCGCCGATACGCATAATGCGCGGTAATAAAATTGCTGCACTCATAATCTGTTACCCCTGCTTAGAATAAATCATAAAGGCCTTGGGATAGATTGGTGACACCATTCTTTAGTCCAAAGACAGGGCGATATATAAGGCAATGGTAATAATAAATAAAATACATAATATTTATGTTTATAATCTAAATATTTGATGATCTATAATTTATGTGATACATCATAAAAATGATTTCAGTATCCGACAGAGCTATATTTCCCTATCTCTTTTGTTTTTGGCAAGTTGCCACGAACAAAAGCTTTACCAAAACTGCAGAGGTGATGCATATCAGCCAATCTGCTGTCAGTTATCAGATCAAAAAACTTGAAGATCAGTTAGGCGTTTCGCTCTTTGAACGAGATAAACGTTCCAAGGTGCGGCTGACCCCTAATGGTCGGCTATTGGAGGAAGAATGTCAGGACATTTTTTACAGACTCCAGCTCACGCTCGATGCCCTGAAAGGCCACACTTTAACTGGCAATGTAACGATCGCGGGGCCAACATGTTTTGGGTCGATTATCTTAAGTGAAATGATTTCTCAACTGCGCAAAACACACCCCGATATGAAAGCACACCTGCGCCTTTCAGATATCCACATAGATCTGCGCGCAGAACAGATTGATATAGCTTTTCGAACAGTCTCTACCGGGCCGGGCCTCTATACCCAACCCCTTATCAAAGTACCGATGCGCCTTGTGGCCAGTAAATACTATGTGGAAGAACACGGGCTGCCAAAGTCTTTTGAAGACCTCCATGAACACAATATCCTGATTACAAATCCACGTGACAGGGACTGGCATTCGCTTAGAGAACAAATTGCAGATGTTCCCGCTTTATCCGAAAATGTGACATATATAGATAACGTTTGGGGCATCTTGCATGCTCTGGATTCAGGCATGGGCCTGAGTTACCTTCCACTTTATACCGTCAATGAAAAGATACAAAGCGGCCAATATGTTCAGGCATTGAGTCATGAACTGCGTAATGCCTACATGATTATCTACATCTGTTCACCTTATCGTTTGGACGACAACCCTAAAGTAATAGCGATAACAGAAGTATTAAAAGATTTTCTCGAGCATGGAAAACACTTGGGCTTATACTATTGGCTGGAACCTTTGAGAAATGCACCTGACTAGGTTCGGCCGATAGTGACCTATAGCTCCTTTTTCTAATATCATTAATATTTCTCAATTATAATGCTCAGTTGTCAGAGTGTATCTTTTTGGTATGTCCAACAGAGGAAAACATAGACATGTTTATATATGTGTAGCTATAAATATGAAAATCAATGTGACCAAAATTAAGTTCATTTAAAACAATGCTTTACAGAACTTCTTCTACCATTAAGATATAGCTAGTCACAGTTTTTGGTCGTAATGCCCTTTAACGTGTTGTATTATATGGGGTGTGGCAGACCGCTTACAGGCCATCTGCCAAATATCACTGGATTTGTATTGACTAACTGAAATCATCGATGCCGCTACTCTGCTGTGGCAGTTACGAACGTAGTTGACAATTAGTTAACACTAATTGAGTATCATTGATGTAATAATGTCTCCTCGTTACGTGATAATAGTTGGAAATATTATTGTCAGAATTGAGAAAAACATGAATTTCAACACTGTTAATACGCATCTTTATATTAGCGATATTGGTACGCGCGGAGTTGTCCATGGATTGCTGTCTTCTATTGGATTTAAAGATATAAAAATAAAAGAGTCTCTTGCAGATGTTAGAGAGGCGCTAAATGGTGACCTACCAGACTTGATGGTGATTGGTTCAGAATTGCCAGAAGACGATATTAATGGAATTGTGCACAGTACGCGGCATAATAAAATTGGTTTAAATCCATTTATGACTATTCTTACAATTCTGACAAGCCCGACTGAAGACATTGTTGGCAAAGCAGTAAATTCTGGCGTGGACGATTTGCTAGTTGTTCCCCTTTCTCGCGATACATTGGAAACCAAACTTGATAATCAAGTCGAGCATAGAAAACCATTTTTAGTCACATCGCAATATATTGGTCCAGATCGAAGAGAGTCAGCCAGAAAGGGTGGAGGGTCATTGAGGATAAAGCCTTTTCATGTCCCGAACAGCTTTCGCTCTCGTGTGGATGGTACTTATTGTGAAGATACGCTGAAAGAAGCTATTATTGAGACACTCGAAATTGTAAATAACCAGCGATTGGATCGGCATGGAGTACAAATGTCGTTTCTTATTACTCGTATTCTCGCTGGCTATAAAAGAGCTGGCGGTGGTGGCCTGGATTCTGATATTACTGGATATGTTGAAGACCTCATTGGGGCGGGATATGACATTGCTGATCGCATCAAGGGTACAGAATTTGAGCATGTAAATAATCTGTGTGAATCCTTGCTAGCTATTCTTGGTAGACTTCGAAAGGACAGAGAAAGGGCCAATCCCAAAGATTTGCAATTATTACCTGAGCTTGGTCGGGCCTTTAAAATAGCACTTTCTTCAAGTAAAGATGTTAATATACATTGAATGTCCGCTTATGGCGGTGACCTCAACTGGTCGACGCAACACTTTACTCTAATATAGAATTAGATAGAGTGATTGATATGACATACAGAAGACGAATAAAATATACGGCTGAACAGAAGAAAGTAATATAAATCAATTACTCTTTGTCATCTTTGGCATTGGCAAAACTTTGCCGGCTTCGTTCGCTTCTTCTAAGAGAGTTGTCGGATTCACCCTCAAAAGCCAAGACTCAACCAATTCCAGGAACTGTCTGTGGTCTAAAGTAGCGTCATAGAGATCAGCCCCCTCAGATTCATCGATCTCCAAATAGTCAAAACGCTTTTTAGCTTTGCCAAGGGCTTTTACAAAATTTCGGGTATGTTTCACATCATAGTATGAATCTTCCCAATGATATATGAGGACAGGACTGTTAATATTCTCGACCATGTGGGCAGGAGAAATACTGGCAAGTTCTTTTTTCTTCAAATCACCAGCAACTTTAATATAGTCTTTGTCATCCTCATTATAAGCGCTTTGGTCCCTTAGCATCCTCTGGATATCAACCCCGTCGCGTGCCCTATACTGGACACTTTCAGTTGAGGCCATTTTATCGTCGTTAATCCAAGGCGCTGGTTCAGGTAAAGCTATGGCATTCCCGGTATCATGAAAGAAGAGCCAAGGCTTGCCCGGTGTGCGTTCGTCACCAACCCAAACAATTTGGCGCGTTTGATCTTTGTCCGAATCTCCTAAAACAACATTACTGTTTTCAACGGCTGCCTTAATACTGTCTAATCGCTCAAGGAAACTGTCGTCTAAAACCTCCAAGCGATATTCATCATCATAGTATGAAACAGCTTCAATTCGACTGCGATCCTTAGAAAAAAACAATTTTCCAGCACCAGCCTGCGGGTGAGAAAAAACCTTGCCTTGCAGACGCCCTCGCTTAATATTGAAGCGATAAATTACAGATCGTCCGGTCGCCATGGACGAAGACACATAAAGAACGTCCAAGTCCGCACCAAATCCAATTGGGAAAAATTTTCCGCGTTTGAACAACTCGTTGTCATGTAGTCGAGTCCAACTACTGTTGGCATCTTTTCGAACCAATAGCACCGGCTCATCATCTTTGCCTACTTCGCCGTAACCCAGACGAATGAAGCCTGATTCGTCAGGCATCCAACTGAACATTCTAGCACCCTCTATGCCGTGATCAGGAGTCACTAGTGTCATTTCACCAGTATCGATATTCATTCGGAAGATATCACTAACGACATCCAGCTCGGTATCGTCACGCTTTTCTGGTGTTTGCTCGATACGAGTCACCAGCACATAATCGGGCTCATCGGGAAGTGAATGCATAAGGGCAAAAGTCACCTTATGCACAGGTTTACGTTTTTTCCCTTTCCTGCGCTTCTTTTTCAGTGGTCTCGGCTTTTCCTCCCAAAGGATTTTCCTGTCACTACCGTCGACATGCATTACCCAGACAGTGATGGTAGGCTCTTCCTCCCGGGTAGGCAAATCTCCGACAAACCGCGCCTCATAGCCAAACAGCCTATCGTTGCTAATCCAGAAGGCTCCGCTTTCGTATAGATCACTACCAAGGTCATGTTGAAAGACTGGCTTCAAGCCTTTTGCCGTTACCTGAGAGACAATAAGAGAGCGCCCTTCTTGGCTTTTCTTTTGAAACAGCATTTGGTGTCCGTTAGGCGACAATGAATAGCCACTTATGTGTGGGATGCGTGCAAAATCTTTCAAGCTTGTCTTAGAGAGGTTATTAGTGGCTGATACTTCCAGAAAGGCTGGAAAAAAAAATATCAAAAAACACAGCCCTGCACTCAACAGCCTCATTATCATTCCCCCAGAGTTGGACAATTTTCTACAAAACTATAGTGAGCAGTCCAAAATATGGCAACCCTAATTTGAATAAAAAGTACTCAAAGCTGTGATTATATAGAATAAGTTTTTATTCTGCGATCTGCTGCATCACCTCGAGGAAGCGTTTAATTTCGCTTCGTGTATTATAGTGGCAGAAAGAAACTCGCACACAGTCATCTAGCCCGAGCGGTTCTAGAATATTACCCGAGAAATGATCATTTTTGCGTGCGTGGGTCCTGATGCCTGCTTGGTTAAGCGCGCTGACCACGTCAACGGCAGGAATGCCGTCAACCACGACAGCAACGAGGCCTTCCCTGTGGGCATTGTGTGTGCCGCCGATAAGACTAACCTTTGGCATGTCTTTCAGGCCCTTTTGGCCTTCAACGCCAGCGATCGTGTCATTGACCAGCGACATTTCATGGTCGGCTATGGCAAGGCTCGCAGCGACAATCCGCTCGCGGCGATCTTTTGAGCTGGTGAATTTGCTCCCCAGCCAGTCAAAATAATTCACGACTTCAGAGAAAGTGGCATAGGCGGCTGTGTCACGGGTGCCAAGGTCCCACTGGGTGTCGGCAGCGCCAATCAGGCGGTCGTGCGGCAGGCTACTTAGCCGATCCGATATCCAGCCGATACCATAGCCATGGCGGGAAAATACTTTATAGGGTGAGATGGCATAACCATCAATATCATAAGCGCCAAGGTCAAGTCCGCCGTGGGCAGCATGCTGGATGCCATCGACAATGATGAGGCAATCGGGTGAGACTCTACGAATTAAAGCTGTGATACCTGCAACATCGACGCCCATGCCTGTCACCGGACTGGTATGGATGATGGTAGCGACGCGGGTATCCGGTGTTACATGCTTTTGGTAGTCCTCTATGGTCACTGTGCCGGTTGCAGAATCGTGGGGAACCTGAGTATATTTTCTGCCAGCGATCTCTGCCCAGCGAGCACAAGCGCTGACCGATGCTGGGTGCTCAAGCGTGCTGCCAAGAATATGACTGCCTTCGGGTGTAGACAACACCGCTGCCCGCAGTTGACGGAATAACACCTCGGTGCCGCTTTCACCAATGAAGATGGTACCTTTATCGGTACCAAGAAAACTCAACACATCGGTTTTGGCTTGATCGATAATCCGCATTAGCTCTTTCGAAGCAGGATTGTCACGGCCCTGATTGTCAGGGATTGCTGCGAGCTCGCTCGAGCGGTCGACAACTGACTTCAGGGTGAGGGCGCCCCCTGCATTTTCAAAAAATATCCTAGGCCCCTGATAGGGGCAATTGTCCACATGATGAAATTTGTCCCGGACCTGATCAGATATATCACTGTTAAACATACTTTTATCTTCTTTTTGAAGAGATGAGAATTTCATCTCACTATAGATTATTAATATTTTCTACTGCTTAACAGTTCAAATTGTGAACTGCAAGCAAGGGTTAGTCTGATGATGGATAAGCCCAGAACTTTCTAATAAAGAGGAAAGAGCCAGCATCTAAATATTTGATTTCTTCTCGATCCAGTAAAGAAATAGAGCAATCAGTTAAAGGTCACTTATGAGCAGTCATGACAGCAAATAAGGCAAAAATACCTGCGCCTATAATGCCGTTCAGTACTCGCATTGAAGCCCCCGAGGAAGCCAATGCCTTGTACTAGAGGCTGCGATGGTCAGTTCCCCTAGTTGCCTTAGCTATTATGCTGCATAGTCCTCTCATTTAACCAGTGCGTGCTTGTTTAAATTTGTCTTTATCGCTCAACACCAACAGATGCTGCTCCAGGTCGCCGAGTATCGGATGCGCCCATGAATAAAGCGTCTTTATGCATGACACTTTGCACCGAGCCCATGGTATCTTCAAGTAGTACATCGTGACCATATGACTGTAAAATGCGCACCGTGTCAGGATTAAAACCGGGTTCGATCTTCAGGCGACCATCGGTCCAGTTCTGGTGAAAACGCGGGCGCTCAATTGCTTCAGCGATATTCATGCCATGGTCGATACTGTTGACAAGCACCTGCAGTATCGTAGTGATGATCCGGTTGCCTCCGGGTGTGCCGGTTGCCAGCCAAGGCTTGCCATCCTTAATCACAATAGTAGGCGTCATGGTGCTAGCCATGCGCTTACCGGGCACCAAGGCGTTGGCTGGACTCGCCTGAATGCCACGCGCGCCCTCAAGTCCGACATTATGAGCAAAATTATTCATCTGGTTATCCAAGAGGAAACCTGCACCGTCAACCACAACTCCCGAGCCGAAGCTATAACCCAACGTGTAAGTATTTGACACCATGTTGCCATCACGGTCGACGATAGAAAATTGTGTGGTATCGCGGCTTTCAGGGTTACCATGGTCTTTAAAGGTTG
>CBFDBT010000043.1:0-15430 GCA_965603115.1 uncultured Alphaproteobacteria bacterium | reverse complement strand
TCTTTATCGTACCCTGCCATGATTTTCATCAAGGTCGATTTACCAGCACCATTTTGACCAATGATAGCAATTTTGGCATCGGGTAGAAAATTTAGAGAAATTTCATTCAGAACCTGCTTACCACCATCATATTTCTTTGATAGTTTTTGCATCTGATAGACATATTGATAAGCTGCCATTTGGCGATATCCTTCTTAGTGTGAAATAGCGTTTGGCCTCTGTTATAGGAAAAGGTGCCAAGGGGCAACATTTTATACTCATCTAGTCATTTTAATGCTAATGATTTTACTCACACCCATCAGCAGTGCGAGACATTTATGAACCCTACAATCCAAGCCATTCCTCTTGAGAGCTTAGCCCTCGCTTTTCTGCCTGTGGTTATCGTACTTTTCATTTTGCACCGCTGGGATGATGATTACAAAGAAACGCTCTATGGCCTTGCGCGTATGCTAGTACAATTATTAGTGGTTGGATATGTGCTGGTCTATATATTCAACGCAGAGAGCGCTATCCTCATTTCGGTTATTTTGCTTATAATGTGTATAGTCTCAAGCTGGATAGCGCTTAGAACCATCAAAACCCAGCGCAAGCCTCTCTACCCACTGGCCTTCATCTCCATCGCCCTCGGTGGTGGTTCTGTGCTAGTGCTCATCACTCAGGCTGTACTTAGGCTTGATGTCTGGTATACACCCCACGTTATAATCCCCATCGCCGGTATGATATTCGCCGCCTCAATGAATAGCGTTTCTATTGCCACTGAGCGCATGGCAACAGAGCTTACAAGAATTCGCGTAACATTGCGCTGAAAGCAGCCCTCATTCCGATCACCAATGCATTATTCGCTGTCGGCATCGTATCATTGCCGGGCATGATGACGGGACAAATCCTTTCAGGCACATCGCCGCTTATCGCAGCGCGCTATCAAATCATGGTCATGTGCATGATGTATGCCGCCGCGGGCTTATCTGCCAGTTTATTCCTGATATTGCTAAAGCAAAAGACAGCCCTTTTTATAAATAAAGCCACTTAGGAATAATCCAAAGCGGCTTTATTATACTTATTTATGAACGGCCTATTTTTCTTTTTTGTCGTTGCCTTGTAAAATATCCACAAGGCCAGTCAGGCTGAGCAAAGATGCCCCCGCATGCTCAAGGTGATCTTCCAGATGGTCGATCGCTTCGTGCTGGTTTTCTAGCTTGCGCTCTTCCAGTTCAGCTTCGAGTAAGGCGAGAATTTCTCGTGTTTTTTTAAGCTGTTTTTTCAATTTTTTAAGTGAATAGGTTGGGATTTTTTCGACTTTAACCATTTTCAGTTCCTTAGCTAAACATCTGATAAATTAGCACCATTATACCCGGCGTCACGAAATATACACCAAAGAGATAGGCAAGAGCCAGAGTCTTACGTTCCATTGCAAGCTTGGCCATCCACTGGGCCCCGCGCAACGGTAATTTACGCAGGTTCTTAATGCCGTAAATAACTACCACTGCGAACACATTAAAGTATGTATGCACAAGAGCAATTTCCAAAGCGAAAATTGCTGTCGGGCCTGATATGGCGGTTGCTGCCAGCAAACTAGTGATACAGGTGCCAATATTAGCGCCCAGCGTGAATGGGTATATCTGCTTCAAGCGGAAAACACCGGAGCCGGCAAGCGGCACCATCAGGCTTGTTGTCGTTGATGACGACTGTACAAGAACTGTCACAATCGCTCCAGAGAAAATACCTCTCACAGGACCAGCTCCTATGGAGTTATGCATAATGCGCTTAGCGCGTCCTACCATCAGCTTCTTCAAAAGCTTGCCAACAACAGTGATCGACATAAAGATGATGACGACCCCAAAAAGGACCAGCAATATATTCGCAGCAGGCATATAGAGAAATTCGGAAACATCCTTAACAAGCGAGATGATCGGCTTTGTCGCGGGTTTGATAAAGTTCAAACCTTTAACGCTCATATCTGCGCCTACAAAAAGATGCGCTGTGGCGTCTGATATTTTTTGTAGAATACCCGTTGCCAGTTCCAGTGTTAAAAAGATAACAACCGCCATCAGATTGAAAAAGTCATGCACAGTGGCAGCGGCAAAGGCACGACGGAATGATTTTCTCTTTCGAATATGACCAAGAGCCACAATGGTATTAGTGATTGTCGTGCCGATATTAGCACCCATAATCATCGGGATTGCCATTTCAACCGACAAGCCACCCGCAACAAGCCCTACGATAATTGATGTTACTGTAGACGATGATTGAATGAGTGACGTGGCGAGAATGCCAACCACAAGCCCCATAAACGGATTTGTGGCAAATGCGAATAACTCAGTAGCATCGCCTTTAGTTGCGCCTTTAAAGCCACTGCCAATCATACCAACAGCAGAAATAAGTAAATAAATTAAAAAAACAACAAAGAACCACTGGAAAATATTTTTTACCGTTGAACCTTTTTGTGAATCAAGTGCAGTATTCATAAGCTAATCCTTCAACCTAACTAAGTTTCGCTTATACTACCTTTCTTTTATGACAGTAATATTACACCCACAGACTTGAGCGGCTAAATAATAACAAACTGCACCAACTATTTTCTTGACTCTGTTCTAGCTTCAAGGTGCTACAATCATATTCAAAGCTACTGTTTACCCCACAAAGGACGCTAAAATGCCAGAACAACTCTTTCTATATGCACCTCTCATTTTAATGGCCTTATGGGGCATTAGCTTTATCACTCGCACTCTTTGGGTATGGCGCACTACAGGGGAGAACCCTAACAAGGTCAAAAATGACGGCAGTATTATGACCTTTTGCGCACGCATTTATGGCATTACTGGCATAGCCATGGGCATTTTTATAGTCACCCGCATTTTCTACCGCAACCTCGACAGCGAGCTTGGAGAGCTAACTTACATCCATCATGATACTCTTGTCTGGACTGGGCTTGTTATCGCTACTGTTAGCACCCTCTTTTCTATCTTTTCACAAATTTATATGGCGAAAAGCTGGCGCATTGGCATCCCTGATGACAGCCAAGGCGAAAAGCCAGGAGACTTGGTGTCAGGCGGGCCCTTTCGCATAAGTCGAAACCCATTTTTTACTGGCCTTATAGGCAATTATATCGGATTGTTTTTGATGATGCCAAACGCATTGACCCTCACAGTTGTTGCCACCATATGGGCAACACTCAACGTACAAATTCGGCTAGAAGAGGAGTTTTTAGAACGCACCATCGGCGCGCCTTACAGGGCTTATAAAGCCACGGTAAGGCGCTGGATTTAAGCGGTTTTATACGCCCATTACAAAGCAATTAAGCTTATTACCATCTAGGTCACGAAAATACCCTGCATAAAACCCCATGCTCGGATCACCCCGTGGCCCAGGCGCCCCTTCACAGGTTCCCCCTTCAGCGATAGCGCGAGCATAAACCTTATCAACTATTTCTTTACTCGAGCCTGCGATGGCAAACATTGTCCCATTGCCAGCACTTGCAGCTTCACCATCAAAAGGATGCATAATAGAAAATCCTGGTGCTCCAGGACCTGTGCCCCACACGATAAAACGATCCATTTCCATGGTACGTTTAATATCAAGCTCACTAAACACAGCATCATAAAAAGACGCTGATTTATCAAAATCATTCACGCCCACTGTCACATACCCAATCATGCTCATCTCCTAAATGTTAACAAAGCTCTTATGAAAAAGATGCTACTTCACCTCAAAAATATAGGCCAGTAACATTTTCGTGGGGTGGATATTCATTTTCTGGCAGGAAAAGTATCATGCTCTGCCAGCCCCTCGCCCTTAACCCAAGGTAGTCGCGTTTTGATATAGGTATGCCCCGTTGGTTTAAAGTTATCTGCTTCATTAAAGAGCACGGCCATCATATGGATTTCATCAGGCCAACTTTCACCTTCAAAGCTTACAGCACTGCCGCAACTGCCACAAAATTGTCGGTAAACTCCGGGAGAGCTATTAAATTTTATCGGTTTTTGACCCCAGAAACGGACATCGTCGCGCTTAAACCCCACGTAAGTGGCAAAAGCTGAACCCGTGGCCTTTTGACAAGAAGGACAATGACAATGACCGCACCAAAGCGAATTATTGTCAGTTTCAAATTTTATTGCCCCGCACAAGCACGACCCGGTATATTTAGCGCTCTGATCTGGCATAGCATCAGCCCTTTTACTTTTTTGCCGCCTTTTCTTGTGCGTCGCGGATCATTTCAAAAGAAAGTCCCATTCGGTAATGAGAATTTTTGACAACATCTAAATCCTTAATGTTATCCCACCATGCCATGAGCTTTGGGCGATCCCCCAAATCAGCTATACCAAAATGTACAAAGAATGTTTGCAGTTGGAACATCAAAGGGATCAGGGCAAAATCAGCAATGGTCAGATGATCCGCCGCCGCAAATTTTGTAGACGGCATAAAATGCTCTAGCATATCTAAGGCGGCTGGCCATTCGGTGCTGACCGCTTTGCTAATCGCCTCTTCATCACGCTGATTAAATACAAGTGCCCGCAGCATCGGCCAAGTTGACTTAACAACATAAAGGTCCACGATCCGGCAAACCAATTGCACATCTGCCGCACCATCAGCATCTTCAGGCATCGACGATGGGCCATCAAGTACTTGGTCTAAATATTCTGCTATCACCTGAGATTCAGGTAAGACTCGCTCATCATCTTTTATAAGATAGGGAATAAGACCCAAGGGGTTATCTGCAAGATGCTGGTCTGATTTAAAGCCACCCGGCACACCCGGTTGCTCAATCTTGTCCATAGCACCCTTGGCCTCAATGACCATTAAAGCCCGCTCATAAAATGGTGACAATGACACTCCACATAATTGCATCTCTCATCTCCTCCAAAAAGCCCCCACAATCTGATGAAACCATTGAATCATACTATGACACATCTCGCAACATAAGAATTCTTGTTGAAGAGGCTGGAGAGTGATAAGCTGTTACACACTCTATGTATAAAAGGGGGCGTAAAATGAGACCCATAGATATTGCCAAAAAACTCAACCTAGAGCCTCATCCGGAAGGTGGTTACTACCGTCGGGTCTACTGCAATGAAGTTAAACAAGATGACAAACGCGGACTGGCTTCCAGCATTTATTATTTACTCGAAGGCGGCATACAAACCCGTTGGCATAAAACCGATGGGGATGAACTGTGGCTATGGCACGCGGGCAGCCCGCTCCAGCTCTCCATGTCAGCAACCGACAATGGCCCTGTCACGACGCTTAACTTGGGCGCAAATATATTTGGTGAAGAACATCCTCAGCTTTTGGTGTTAGCGGATCACTGGCAGTCAGCCGAAGTCGATGGGCCATGGGCGCTGGTGAGCTGCGTTGTCAGCCCCGAATTTACTTTTGATACATATGTTATGGCCGACGAAGGTTGGTCGCCAGATAACAACTTATGAATTTTCAACAGGTTGTGGGCCAAATTTATTAGCCCCAGTGTTCTACTAACCATTCGATAAGAGAGACATTAACATTCTCGTGCTGTTCTTGCTGGCTCCAATGCCCGCAATCTTTTAAATCGATCCGCTCATAGATAGGGCAATAATTTTCCATACCGTCCGCTAGTCTTGGCGGGCAGGCTGCATCTTTTTCAGCTGTAATCATCATACATGGTATTTTAATTTCCGGTGTGCCGCCAATGGGCTGGAAACGATCCATATCACGCCAGTTTTTAGCCATATTGCGGTAATAATGAATAGGTGCTGTAAAGCCACCAGCACTAAAGGCAGCGGTATAAACTTCCATATCCTCATCGCTCAGCCAAGTCTCGCCGTGCCAAGTTTTTTCATCGGCTTGCAAATGGTCTAAAAGATCAAGATTGCCACCACCAAAAGAATTCTGGCTAGTGGCTTTTTTGGTTGTTTTTGGTCGCCGCATAAAAAATCGCATAGTGCGGGCAACGTCGGCCTCCAATATTGCCTCGCTAGCGCCTTCTTCCTGAAAGCGAACGATATACATATCCTTTCCAAAAACTTCCTCGAACTGCTCAATCGGATTTTTTTTGGGATTTCTAGGTATGAAAGGCACGTTCAATCCCGCACATCCAAGTAAAATGTCCGGTTGATAAAATGGAAGTGACCAAAGCACCAAAGCTCCCCAGTCATGACCGACAAAAGCGGCTCTTGTCATACCGTAAAAACTGAGCAGCCCCGCCATATCGTCGCAAAGCTTTTTCATGGTATATTCATGCACGCCTTCAGGTTTATCGCTCAAACCATACCCACGCATATCAGGAGCGAAAACTGGATATCCTGCCTGTACCAAAGCTTGAATTTGATAACGCCAGCTATAGGCAATTTCAGGAAAACCATGCATCAAAACCACTGGTGGCTTATCTGTATCTTCAGGATTGGGGCCAGCGCGATATACGGCCATATTAATACCATTGGTATGGATAATATCAGGTGCTGGGAAGATCATTTGAATGTTTCCTATTTTTTTACAGCTTTAGCCTCAGTTTTAGGTTTTTCTTCGTCTTCTTTTGTTCGTTTAGGGCGACGCGACAAATCTCCCTCACAATTTGGGCAGACCTGCTCTAAATCTCCAAAAGTACACGGCCCACAGAATGTGCACTCATAAGAACAAATATAGGCCTCCGCATCTAATCGTAAAACCGCGTGGCACCTCTCACAAGCTGTTTTCATTTCAAGCATATATCCCCCTTAACCCTACATTTCCCACAATTAACGACGTTAGAGGTAATCAAAACAAACGTACTATTACCCACAACACAATAATTCTTATATTAAAATTACAGCGTTTAAAAATACTTCCTATGCGTATTAAAGGGGAGAAAATTCCATTTGTCCAGTTTGAGGGTGAAATTTATTACACCAAGCCCTTAAATTGCAGGCTCTATTTCCTTTCAAATTCAAAAGGCTTGCTCTAGGCTCTTAAGCTTAAAGAAAATTTACAAAGGCGGAAGCATGAAACGGGGATTTGGGGTAACAGTAGGATTGGGCGCTTTACTTGGGGTATTCTCAAACGCCGCCTTGGCAGAAGAGCGGGGCGGATTTATTGGCGCTTCCGTCAGCGTTATAGAATGGCTGGATAGTTTCGTATTCGCTAAAGTTGCGATATTTGGCTATTCCTTTAACTGGATAGTGTTATGGATGCTGCTGCCAATGCTTTTCCTTACTTTCTATTTCCGCTTTATCAATCTCAACAGCTTCAAACGCGCATGGAATATCGTACGCGGCAAATATCATGACAAAGATGCTCCCGGTGAAGTAACTCAATTTCAGGCCCTTTCCACAGCGCTCTCTGGCACTGTTGGACTTGGCAACATAGCGGGGGTTGCAGCCGCCATCAGTATTGGCGGCCCCGGAGCAACCTTTTGGATGATCCTCATTGGCTTTTTTGCCATGACGCTTAAGTTTGCGGAATGTACGCTCGCTGTAAAATATCGAAAAATAAACGAAGACGGCACCGTCTCCGGTGGTCCAATGTATTTCCTCGAACGCGGCCTTAAAAAACGAGGTGGAAAATGGTCAACAATCGGTAAAACACTGGCATGGAGCTATGCCCTGCTTGCCCTGCCATCCCTGCTGCAAGTTGCTCAGGTTAATCAAGCCTATGAAGCCATTGATGCCGTCGCCAATTTTGACGGTAACGCCTATAAGTGGGGTTTTGGTGTTATTGTCGCCATCCTCACCGCCGTTGTTATTATTGGTGGCATCAAGTCTATCGCCAGCGTCACGTCAAAGCTGGTACCGCTCATGGTCGTCATTTATATTTCTGCCGCGCTCGTCATCATCATTGGGCACATAGAGCTAGTACCTCAAGCCTTTGTCACCATATTTGAAGGCGCATGGGCGCCAGATGGCGTAGCAGGCGGCATAGTCGGCGTTATCATCATCGGTATGAAACGAGCGGTTTATTCCACTGAAGCGGGCCTAGGTTCAGCCACCATGGCCCACGCGGCGGCCAAAACCCGCGAGCCTGT
This sequence comes from uncultured Alphaproteobacteria bacterium, assembly GCA_965603115.1. Taxonomy (GTDB): domain Bacteria; phylum Pseudomonadota; class Alphaproteobacteria; order Sphingomonadales; family Kordiimonadaceae; genus CBFDBT01. The sequence continues at coordinate 7,461 of CBFDBT010000043.1, read as the reverse complement.
ATCAGAAGGCATGGTCGCCTTGATGGAGCCCTTTATCGACACCATGGTTGTCTCAACCATGACAGCGCTGGTGATTGTTATCACAGGTTCCTATTCCATTGGGCAGGAGGTTGCCGGAATTTCCATGACATCAGCGGCCTTTGGTTCGGTTATCAGTTGGTTCCCGATAGTCCTAGCAATCGCTGCTTCCATGTTTGCTTTTTCTACCATCATTAGTTGGGGCTATTATACGTCCAAAATCTGGGGCTTTATATTTGGTGAGGGCAATCGCTCTATGCTGCTCTTTAAAATCGTCTTTTGCATCGCGCTTATCCCCGGGGCAGTCTTTAGTCTGCGGGAAGTTTATATGCTGATGGATGCTATGTTCTTCCTAATGGCGGTACCCAACATCATCGGCATTTACATTATGGCGCCCGAGCTAAAACGCGACATTAAAAGCTATCTGGATCGCTTAAAATCTGGTGAAATTAAAATGACCCACCCAAACGCTTGATGTGAGGAGATTATCTGATGATTAAGACTTTAATTGCACTGTCATTACTTCTTGTTTCTTTTGTAAGTGTTGCCGACGATAAAGCTGACCTAAAGGCAGCTGACACAGTGCTTGATAACTTGCATGATGCCGCTGCCAAAGCTGACTGGGACCACTATTTTAGTCTCTACAGCGACGATGCTATTTTCCTCGGCACAGATGTTAGTGAACGTTGGACCATGGCACAGTTCAAAGGCTACGCCACACCCACCAAAGGCTGGATATACACCAAGCGCGAGCGCCACATGGCGCTAACACCGGATAAAAATACTATCTGGTTCGATGAAGTGCTCGACAGTGCAAAATACGGTACGTCGCAGGGCAGCGGCCTGCTAGTGCGCACGACAAGTGGCTGGCGCATCGCACAGTATCATCTGACATTCCCTATGCCCAATGACTTAGCGGGAGACTTTACTGCCAAGATAAAAGCATTTGAGGGAAAGTAATGGCGAGCAAAGTCCCCATTAAACCAGCCCAAGAACTTGAAGCCCTGCACACGGGAACGCTGATGAGCCGTCGCAAGGCATTGCTAAAATGCGAGGAGTGCTTCTCTCACTCTGTCCGCAGTTATGATGGAGAAAAAGAGCCAAGTCCTGACAATTCAGGCTTTATAGAATTCAAAGACACGCCCGCTTGGCAGCAAGCATACTCGGATATAAAGAAAATTCTGGCCACGCGAGAGAATATCCCCAGCAAGGCCGAACGAAAAGCTATGCGCCAAGCGAAAGCAAAGGCGGGGAAGTGATAGATATTTCACAATCCATGCAAAAATCCGTCATACCCGCGTAGGCGGGTATCCATCCTATCACTCAGCTATACTGCGGAGAGATTTACCAAACACAGACACTAGACCCTATGGATGCCCTCCTTCCTTCGACAAGCTCAGGACGAACGGAGGGGCATGACGAAAATGCCCCTACTTTTTTGCGCGTTTATTCATCATTTTAATCAAGCGGTTAGGCAAGAAGCGTTTAATTTTCAGCGCGGTCATCTCTGGGCCATTACCAACTGGAATTTCATATTTGCCAGCCTTAAAGCCTTTCATTATCACCAGTGCCGCTTCGCCAACTTCCATTCCGGCGGCAATATCATTATCCATCTTGCCAAAAGCCTCGCCGTCGCCTTTAACAGCATTGACCGAAATGTTGGTTTTAATAAAGCCTGGTGTGATGGATGTGACTTTGATGCCATATTGATCCACTTCAGATCTAAGCGCATCGTAAAAGCCCATCACCGCATGCTTAACCGCGCAGTAGCCTGTGCGCATTGCCACACCGATTTTACCAGCGACCGATGACGTGATGACCATATGGCCGCTCTTTTGCTTAATCATGATCGGCAGCACGAGTTTGGTCAGTGAAATCTGGCCGAAGAAATCCACTTCAAATAATTTGCGGTAGGTTGCCATGGTAGTGTCAACAGCCAAAGAACGCTGCGAAATACCAGCATTATTAAACAGCATATCAATGCGGCCAAAATGTTCCATCACTGCGTCAACGGCAGCAGGCATTGCCGCCTCGTCGGTAACATCAAGCGGTAATATCATCACATTGTCAGCACTACTGCCTAGGTCAGTGATTACCTTTTTAACCCGCTCAAGCTCGTCTTTGCGCCGCGCTGATAGCACAAGCTTGGCCCCATCATCCGCCATAAAAAGTGCCACAGCCTCGCCTATACCTGACGATGCCCCCGTAATCCAAACCACTTGATCTTTAAACATGATATCCCTTACCCCTTATTTATCTCGGCAATAACACCGCGCGCTATATAACCCGAAATATCTTCATCCGACCAGCCATTTTCTAAAAGAACGGCTTTTGTGTCTGCCCCTAGCATCGGCGGAGGACGGTTATATTCCAACTCTGTCTTGCTATATTTAATCGGTGTTCTAACCTGTTGAACCTTGCAACCAAGCCCGTGGTCAAGCTCCACCTGCATACCGCGATGCTGTATCTGCGGGTCATCAAATACTTGTTTAATGGTGTTGATAGGACCGCATGGTACATGCGCGTACTCAAGGGCTTCTATCCATGCTTGGGTGGTTCTCTTCAGCATAATGGCGTCGAGAATAGGCTCCAAAATCTCTCTATTTTTCACACGATCATTGTTGATAGTGAAGCGCTCATCGGCAATCAGGTCATCGCGCGCAGCAACCTTTACAAATGATTTAAATTGCCTATCATTACCCACTGCCAAAACGATATGTCCGTCTTTGGTAGCAAAGGTTTGATAAGGCACAATGTTGGGATGCGCATTACCAAGGCATCTCGGCACATTGCCGCTAATCATATAATTCATATTCTGATTAGCAAGTATGCCTGCGGTTACATCCAGCAAGGCCATATCAATAAATTGCCCCTCGCCTGTCTGGTCACGGTGACGAATAGCGCCGAGAATGGCAACCGTGGCATAAAGCCCTGTGGTCAGGTCGGATATCGCAACCCCCACCTTTTGCGGGCCACCACCATTTTCTTCACGGTCGCCTGTGACCGACATCAGACCGCCCATAGCTTGAATCATAAAATCATAGCCAGCGCGTTCAGCGTAAGGGCCATCTTGGCCAAACCCTGTCACAGAACAATAAATAAGGGCTGGGTTAACGTCTATCAGCGCCTCATGACCAAGGCCATATTTAGCCAAACCGCCAACCTTGTAGTTTTCAATGACAATATCGACCTTTTTGGAGAGCTCGCGAATGATCTCTTGCCCCTGACTAGAGCTTATATCCACAGCAATTGAGCGTTTCCCTCTGTTGGCGGATAAAAAATAGGCGCTCTCACGGGTTTTATTGCCATCACTATCCCTAAGGCACGACGGCCCCCAGCCACGGGTATCGTCCCCCACTCCCGGCTTTTCAACCTTGATCACATCCGCGCCAAGATCGGCCAGCAACTGACCAGCCCAAGGCCCCGCGAGTACACGTGATAAATCTAATACTTTCAAGCCTTTTAGCGGTCCCATGCTTTGTCCTTATTAAATATCCAAACTTATAATCCCCCAGCTTTACCTTTTTGCGGCAGATGCGTCATTATTTTCTTCAAAAAATATGTGATTAGCGTATATGAAGGATAACCAATACTAGGAAAGGCGATATTTTGACTACGCAAACCGATATAACCATGACAACCTTACTCAAAAAAGCTCCCATTTTGCTGCTGGGGCGCTTGGAAATATTATTATTACTTTCCATTTTATTCGGCATCATTGCAGGCGTTGTTACTTTCCCCATTGTCCAAGCCTTCGAACCCATAATCACTTCGCCTGATGACGTGGATGTTGCTGAAATTATGGGCGACCTTGGTAATAAATTGCCCATGACACTTCTGATTTCCTTGCTTATCAATAGCGCCTTGCTGATCCCGATTACGCGATTACTGGTGGATGCTGAACCTTTTGAAGGCGGGTTAAAAAAGTTTTTTACACGCTTTAGCCGCATCTTTGCCTTGCAAATCACAGCGGTTGCCATTTTTCTTATCTTCATTTTCACCATAAGCATTCTTTTGGGTTTATTAAGCGCCATACTGCCGCAGGATTTTATTTTGATCATAGCCGTCATTGTAGGAATTGGCGGTTTATTGGTTACCTATACAGTCGTCAATGTGGCTATTGTCGGGGAGGCGATAGACAGCCAGACATCGCTCATCACCGCGTGGCATATGATCCGCCCACTACTCGTGCCCCTTGCAGGCGCCTACGCTGTCATTAAAGTGGCTTCCATGCTGCTGAGCGCAATAGTCACTGGTATAACAAGTACACTGCTCGCGGGTTTTGATCTGCCATGGCTGCCAACAATGATTGATCAATCCTTTGGTTTTGCGGCCCAGATCATGCATTTTGCAGCCTGCTTATGGGCAACACAAGCTATATTAAAACAAAGGAACAAAGGTGCCGACCAGTCCTGATTATACAAGAGCGTCTGTGGTAGATACAGCCGCATCTTTACGCTCAAAGGCCATTTCAGCCATCGACCTTACCAAGGCCCACCTTGCAACTATCGACAAGCTGAACCCTGCCCTTAATGCCTTTTCTGATGTTTGCACAACGCAAGCCCTTGCTGACGCTAAAGCCAGTGATGAACGCATGAGTGCTGGCAAGCCTTTATCCCTGCTCGATGGCATTCCTATTGCTATAAAAAGCTGTCTTGCCGTTGCTGGTCTGCCCCATACGTCTGGTATCAAGGGCTTTAAAAATTCTATTGCCAGTGGTGACGCGCATGTGGTGAAAAAACTACGCGAGGCCGGCGCTATTATCCTTGGCACAACCAATATGGATGAAGGTGCGCTCGGTGCTATGGGCGATAATGCGCATTATGGTCGCTGTCATAACCCGCTAGGAGATACTTTAACACCAGGCGGCAGCTCTGGCGGTTCTGCTGTGGCAGTTGCGAGTGGCATGGCAATGGTCGCCATCGGCACCGATGCGCTTGGCAGCACTCGTATACCCGCCTCATATTGCGGTATTGTCGGCTTTAAACCCAGTCGTAACCTTATTGATACACTCGGTCTCTTGCCGCTTAGCTGGACCCTAGACACCATTGGCACCATGGCGCGCTCGGTGGATGATAGTTTCATCACACTGGCGGCAATTCTTGGCATACCAATGGACCCCGCCAAATTACCAATTGATATTGCAGACACCACGCTTGGCATTCCATGGGAAATATTAGAACAATCCGTTGACCTATCTAGTGAAATGCGTGCAGCCTTTGACGAGGCTATTAATCTGTTCAAATCTCTAGGGGCTGTCATCAAGCCTATACACTTGCCCCACTATGACATGAAAGACCTAAGGCGCGCAGCTTGGCTGGTATGTGGAGCTGAAGCAGCAGAATTCCATCTTGATAGCCTGCGGGATACGCCCGACCATTTCTCCGAAAATTTCCGCCGCATGATGCATCACGGTCAGCAGGCCAGCGATGCTATAAAAGTTGAAGCCCTTAGCAAAATAGCAGCGGTTGGGGATGTCTTTAGTGAAGCACTTTTGGGTGTTGATGCCATCATCACTCCGACAACACCGACCACGGCTTTTGACTTCGATGCCAAACGCCCCAACTCTCAGGCTGATTTTACAACAGCGGCAAACCTGGTGGGCGCACCCTCCCTTGCTGTACCTTTTGGCAAAAGCGAGGCAAGTGGCCTACCTTTCTCGCTGCAAATCACCTGCGATGGGCTTAACGAGCGCAAGGCCGCAACGATTGCCCGCACTTTTGAGAAAGCAGCTATCAACCATTCCACGTAAAATCGGGCTTACGCTTTTCCATGAAAGCCTTGAGGCCCTCATGGTGGTCATCGCTATCGTGCGCATCGGTGAAAATGGTGGCGGTATCTACGTCATCATCCACCTGCCCGTCCATAATGCGGCGGATAAACTTTTTCATACCCCTTAGGCTATACTGCGACACCGCTGCCATCTGCGCTGCAAACTCTAATGTAGCCTCTTCCAGGTCATCTGGAGCGTAAAGGCCATCAATCATGCCAATTTGTAGCGCCTCATCGGGTAATATCGTGCTTGCAGTGAACAATATTTTCTTGGCGTGGCTTGGGCCAATGAGATCAACAAGGGTTTTGGTATCATTTAGAGGATAAACCAAACCAAGCTTGGCAGGTGTGATGCCAAATTTGCTGTCGGTGCTGGCAAAGCGCAGATCACAGTGCAGGGCAATGCCGCAACCGCCGCCAAAACAAGCACCGGATATTTGCGCTATTGTTGGCTTATTGAGTCGCGCCAATATGCGTTGTGCGTCCCTAATGGCCATGCGATTTTCTTCTCGCCGTTTTTCGTCTTGGGCAATTTCACCCATTTCAGCGATATCGGCGCCAGTGCAAAAGGCCTTAGGTGTACTGCTGGTCACGATCACAGCACGCACCTCAGGGTCGGCGTCCAGTGCTGTCAAATATTGTGGGATCGCTTGCCACATGGCCATGGTGAGTGCATTATATTTATCGGGCCTGTTTAAGACCAAGCGACCAATACCGCTATCTTTTGTTATATAAAGCCCCTTAGTTTGGTCATAAAAATCTGTCATAGGTGTTCATCTTACTATTTGTTAGTCTGCTTTTTGTGACTATACTCTAGACAACGCAAACGAACAGGGATTTTATGGCTTTAATCTCAAAACATTTTATCACGATTGGTCACAGGCAAGTGCATTACCTTCGCTCGGGCAGTGGGCCTGCTCTGTTGTTATTGCACACCAGCCCTTTGAGTTCTGCTTCGCTCTTGCCAATGATTGATGCTCTAAGCGATAGTTTTACGGTAATAGCTCCCGACGCAGCGGGGCATGGCCTCACCAGCCCTCTTGATGGTGAGATTAGCATTGAACGCTTGGCTGATGGTCTTGCATCGCTGATTAACAGCCTTAATCTTGAAAAACCTAAAATAGTTGGCATTGGTAGCGGCGCGCACACAGCCCTCGCCTTTGCGGTTCGCCACGGCGTTAAAGCCACCGAAATTACCTGTCTGGATATGCCGGTATGGAATGAACGCGAAATAAAAAAACTCAAAGCGTCCCACGATGCCTTTTCAACACCTTTGCCTGATGGCAGCCATCTAATTCGGCGATGGCATGCTCTACGTCACAGGGGCAATTCACCCGAGCAATGCCAAGAACAGATCCTGGATATGCTAAGCACAACGTGCCCGTTAATTGCTTGTGATGTACAGCACTGGCTGGATGCTTATCATGGCTCGGCTCTGCACATCCTTTATGATACAGCTAAACCTGTGACACAGTTTGCCAGTCGTCTTACATGCGATTTCGAGATTAAAGGGCTAACCAACGGTGAAATATGCACCTTTATAAAAACATTTGTAGGCTCGCAAGCAAGCTTTGAGGTGCCGATGCCACAAGCGGTTGACCTTGCACCCTCCCCGCATATAACGCGCGCCTACACGGATATTGGCAACCATAATATTATTATGCATGGTCG
>CBFDBT010000042.1:0-15911 GCA_965603115.1 uncultured Alphaproteobacteria bacterium | reverse complement strand
CCCAAAGAAAGCAGCTGCTAAAGCTGCGACTAAATAGGAAGGACTTGATCAATGGCACATAAAAAAGCTGGCGGTAGTTCAAATAACGGTCGTGACTCAGCAGGTCGCCGTCTTGGCGTTAAAAAATATGGCGGCGAGCTTGTTCTTGCTGGTAACATCATCGTTCGTCAACGTGGTACAAAAGTGTATCCGGGCGCGAATGTCGGCATGGGTAAAGATCACACGCTCTTCGCTCTTGTTGAAGGCCATGTAGAATTCACAAAGGGCAAGGCTAATCGCCAATTTGTTTCTGTGAATGAGGCAGTTGCCGAAGCTGCTGAATAAGTAGCCTCTCCATACAAGATTAAGGGGATGAGCCGCTGAGTGGTTCATCCCCTTTTTTCATTCAGTAGAGTGCTATTCTATTGAATAGTGCATAATTGATACGCATATAGAACTGATTACAGACAAAAACACTAAGGCAGAGCCATGAAATTTGTAGACCAGACAAGAGTATTCATTCGCGCAGGCGCAGGCGGTAACGGCTGCGTTTCCTTCCGTCGTGAAATGTATGTTGAATTTGGTGGCCCAAATGGTGGTGATGGCGGTCGTGGCGGACATGTGATTGTCGAAACGCTTACAGGACTTAATACTCTGGTGGATTTTCGCTATCAGCGCCACTTCAAGGCACGCAAGGGCGAGCATGGCATGGGCAGTAATTGCACAGGCAAAACTGGTGAAGATATTATCCTGCGTGTCCCTGTTGGCACCGAGATATATGATGAAGACCAAGACTTCTTAATCGCGGATATGAATAAGCCTGGCATGCGTATCGTCCTGCTTGAAGGTGGCGAAGGTGGCCTTGGTAATACACGCTTTAAAAGCTCTACCAACCGCGCGCCACGTCGCACAACACCGGGCGGTGAAGCGCTGGAACAATATATTGTTCTCAAGCTCAAATTGATGGCTGATGCGGGCCTAGTTGGGCTTCCCAACGCTGGAAAGTCAACATTCCTTTCCGTGACATCTGCTGCGAAACCTAAGATTGCTGATTATCCTTTTACCACCATTCATCCGCAATTAGGTGTGGTTGGCTACGGCGGTGCGGAATTTGTCCTCGCTGATATCCCTGGGCTCATTGAAGGCGCGTCTGAGGGCATAGGCCTTGGCGACCGCTTTCTTGGTCATATCGAGCGCTGCGGCGTCCTCTTGCATCTCATTGATGCTACACAAGAAAATGTGATTGAAGCCTATGACACCATCATGAACGAACTAGAGGCCTACGGTCACGGCCTTCTTGATAAAGAAATGGTTATCGGCTTAAACAAAGCAGATGCTGTAGAGGATGAAGAATTACTTGAGAAAAAAGCAGCTCTTGAGGCGCACAGCGGTAAACAGATTTTCACTTTATCAGCAGCAACAAAAGAAGGAATAGATTCAGTGCTTGGTTCTATTTGGGATGTTGTTCGCGAAGATATTGAAAAGAGAAATGCCGAGATAGAGGCTTTACCTGCCGACAATTATCAAGAAGCCACAAAAGACGAAGACAGTGAAACTAAGTGGTCTCCTCTATGAGTGGATCCCTTCTTTGTAATAGTGACAAATGTAAGCGAGTGGTTATTAAAATCGGCTCGGCCTTACTGCGCGACTCTACAACAAAGAAATTGAGAGATGATTGGCTTGCTAGCTTAGCTGAAGATATAATGGCACTGCGCAACCAAGGCCAGCAGGTCATTATCGTATCATCAGGTGCTATTGCTATGGGACAGTTCCCGCTTGGCTTTACCACGCGCCCAACAGAGCTGGAAGATGCCCAAGCCGCAGCAGCGGTGGGTCAAATTAGACTGGCACACGCTTATCAGTCTCTTTTTGAACACCACGAAGTGCCCGTGGCTCAGATATTACTCACGCTCAGCGACCTTGAAGACAGAGGGCGCTACCTCAATGCCCGAAATACCATTGAGGCTCTTTTAGAGCGTGGGGCTGTCCCAATCGTTAACGAAAATGACACTGTCGCAACCGATGAAATTCGCTTTGGCGACAATGATCGTCTTGCTGCGCGCGTGGCCCAGCTTTGCGGCGCAGATGCGCTTATGATTTTGAGCGACATTGACGGCTTTTACACGGCTAACCCAAAGTCAGACAAAACAGCCACTTTAATCGAAACTGTTGATGAAATAACCCCAGCTATAGAGGCTATGGCAGGCCCGCCATCCAGTGATGCTCCCGGTTCAGGTGGCATGATAACAAAAGTAGAGGCGGCCAAAATCGCAACAGCATCGGGTTGCTCGATGATTATCGCCAATGGCTTGCAAGACCATGCTATTGCAAATTATAGAGCCACAGAGTACGGCACTCTTTTTATGGCAAAATCGGCGCCTCTAGCAGTACGCAAACAATGGATTCAAGGGCTAATGGCCCCAGAGGGATATTTGCATATCGATGATGGCGCCATGGCAGCCCTGCAAAAGGGGGCCAGCCTCCTACCTGCTGGGATGACAAGCGCAGATGGCATATTCAAACGCGGCGATCTAGTGGCTATAATTAACAGTCAGGGCAAAGCTATTGGGCAAGGCTTGGTGAGCTATGATTCACAAGAAGCAATTGCCATGGCAGGAAAGCGTAGCAGTGAGGCGCAACAAGTTCTTGGCTACGCGGCCCGCACTGCTATAATCCACCGTGATGACCTAATTCTTTTTTAAAAAGCGAAACTAGCATGACTGCGGCGACAGATATAAAATCTTTAATGTGTGAGATAGGCAAGCAGGCTAAAATGGCCTCCAATAGCTTAGCTCTTGCAACGACTGCTGCGAAAAATCTAGCCTTAAATGAGAGCGCTAAAGTCATTCGCGCATCGGTTGCTACCATCTTGGCGGCGAACACCAACGACATGCTTGCCGCACAGGATAAAAATTTAAGTCCAGCCATGCTCGACAGATTAAAGCTTGATGCTGCGCGCATAGAAGCCATTGCAATAGGCTTGGAGGCTATCGCTGCCCTGCCCGACCCTGTTGGAGCGACCATAACTGAGTGGCAACGTCCAAACGGTCTTGATATATCCCGGGTTCGCACTCCACTAGGTGTAATAGGTGTCATATACGAAAGTCGTCCAAACGTAACCGCTGACGCTGGTGCGCTTTGTTTAAAGGCTGGTAACGCAGTGATTTTGCGCGGCGGCAGCGAAAGCCTGAACTCGTCAAAAGCTATTCATGCCTGCTTACTAACTGGCCTAGAGGCCGCTGGATTGCCAAACACTGCAATTCAGTTGGTGCCGACAAGCGATAGGGCTTGTGTTGGTGAAATGCTTACCATGACAGAGTATATTGATATTCTAATACCGCGCGGTGGACGCTCGCTTGTCGAGCGCGTGCAAAAGGATGCCCGGGTACCAGTCTTTGCGCATCTAGAAGGCTTGAACCACGTTTATATAGACGTAGACGCGGACCAGACAAAAGCCTTGGACATCACCATCAATGCTAAAATGCGCCGTACTGGTATTTGTGGTGCCGCCGAGACTCTCCTTGTCCACAGTGATGCTCAAAATATGCTACCAACTATCATAGACAGTTTAATCACACTAGGCTGTGAGGTTCGCGGCGATGATGCCGTGCTTGCTCATCACGCCTCGGTTAAGCCCGTCACTGAAACGGATTGGTCAACAGAATATCTCGACGCCATCCTCTCGGTGAAAATTGTGCCATCGCTTGATGCCGCGCTCGACCATATCGCAACTTATGGCTCACACCATACGGATTGCATTGTGACTGAAAATAACGAAACTGCCGAAAAGTTCCTGACACATGTTGATAGTGCCATCGTGCTCCATAATGCCTCAACCCAATTTGCTGACGGCGGAGAATTTGGCATGGGGGCTGAAATTGGCATTGCAACAGGCCGTGTTCATGCTCGCGGCCCTGTGGGGCTAGAACAGCTTACCAGTTTTAAATATATTGTTCGCGGCAATGGACAAACCCGCCCATGACGCAAGCAGTAGAAATAGGAAACCCTGCATGGGACGGCCAAACCATTGGCCTGCTGGGCGGCAGCTTTAATCCTGCTCACAGAGCCCATCGCTATATTGCCGAACAAGCCATAAAGGGCCTTGGTCTTGATAGTGTATGGCTCATGGTAAGTCCGGGAAACCCTTTAAAGTCCACTGACGAAATGGCAAAGCTTGAAGATCGCCTCAAAAGTGCTGAGAGCATCGCGCAAAGTCCGCACATAGTCGCCACGGACATAGAACATACACTTGGCACCAAGCGCACATACGATACGGTGATAAAACTTCTAACTGCTTTCCCTAACAGTCGCTTTGTGTGGTTAATGGGGGCAGATAATATGCAACAATTTAATGAGTGGCATGCTTGGGAAGAAATTGCCTGCACACTGCCCATTGCGATTTTTGACCGTCCAGAGTATTCTAGTGCAATAACAGACAGTGGGTTTGCGCAGAAATTTAAGAAAAACCAAGTCCTGCCCGCTGAAATATATAAAGCTAAAGCCCCTGCATGGACCTTTATTGCGTCTAAACGTGATCAGATTTCATCTTCGGCAATACGCGAAACAAAAGGCCTAGATTGGCCTAAAACAGATAGAAAGACTTAAACCTTGCAATCTTCAAATGGCCCCTCAAGCGCCGACACGACCATCACTCCCCCTTCTGGGACTGATCTTCTATCCTTAATAACAGACACTCTCGACAGTAATAAAGCTGAAGAGATTAATGTGATCGACCTTAAAGGTAAATCCAGCGTTGCTGATGCCATGGTTATCGCAACGGGCTCCTCAACGCGCCAAGTCGCGGCGCTAGCTGACTATGTCTCTAAAGCTGTTAAAGCGAATGATTTTGGCATTCCTCTCATCGAAGGCCTTAATCAAGCGGATTGGGTTCTCTTGGATGCCGGCAGCGTTATTGTTCATATTTTCCGCCCCGAGGTTAGAGCTTTTTATAATCTTGATAAAATGTGGGAAACAGGGCTATCTGAAGCTGAGGCCAGCACTGATATCCTAAATTAATCCCTATGCGCATTACCATCATAGCCCTAGGCAAGGCCGGTCGTGGCCCTGAGCAGCAGATGATTGATGATTATCTGCGTCGCTTGCCGTGGGATGCGAGTGTGAAAGAATTTGAGATTAAAAAACCTGCGCGAACGGCAGAATTACGCAAAGAGCAGGAAGCTGAAAAAATCATATCCGCTATTCCTGCCGGAGCATCGGTTATTGTTCTTGATGAGCGCGGCAAACATCTAAGCTCGAGAAAATTAGCTGAAAAAATAGACAATTGGCAGGTAATGGGGTCAAGTAATCTGGCAATCATCATTGGTGGTGCAGACGGCCTGAGTGAAACCATTATCAAAAGAGCGGATTTACTATTGGCTTTTGGTTCTTTAACATGGCCACATATGCTAGTGAGGGCTATGCTCTCGGAACAAATATATCGGGTCTGGTCAATATTACACTCGCACCCATACCATAGAGACTAATTAGTAAGGACGCCGTTAAGAATGAGACCTGTAGTACTCTGCATATTGGATGGATGGGGATACCGCGAAGATAGCACTGATAATGCTATTAAATTAGCCAATACCCCGATTTACGACAGCCTGTGGGAAACTGCCCCGCGCGCATGGCTAAAAACTAGCGGCCTTGCCGTCGGTCTGCCAGACGGGCAAATGGGCAATAGCGAAGTTGGCCATACCAACCTAGGCGGCGGTCGTGTCGTTCTGCAAGATTTGCCCCGCATCGATAAAGCCATCGAAAACGGCTCACTAGCAAAAAACGATGAGCTTTCAGCTTACATACAAACACTCAAAGCCTCAAGTGGCACAGCCCATATCATGGGACTTGTCTCACCAGGCGGTGTTCATAGTCATCAAGACCATATTGCTGCGCTGGCCAAAACCTGTACTGAGGCTGGTGTCCCCGTTGTAATTCACGGATTTTTGGATGGCCGCGATACACCACCAAAAAGTGCTGACACATATATAAAGAAATTAGAAGACGACATAGCTGGGCTCGCGAATGCCAAGATAGCCACACTCTCAGGGCGCTACTGGGCTATGGATCGCGACAAGCGCTGGGACCGCATTAAAAAGGCCTATGATGCCATCATGCACGGCAATGGCACCAATAGTGCTACAGATGCCCTAGCCGCTATCAAAGCCTCATATAACCAAGATATTACGGATGAATTTGTTGAACCTGCCACCCTTGGTGCCTACAAGGGCATGGTAGATGGTGACGGGCTGTTGATGGCAAATTTCAGAGCCGACAGGGCGCGTGAGATTATCACTCCCTTTGTCGAGCCAGATTTTGCAGAATTTGAATGTGGTAATTCTGCTGAACTTTCCGCCGTTCTTGGAGTGAGTGAATATTCACAAGCGCTTAATGCCCATGTCGGTGTTATGTTCCCATCCATTGAGATACACAATAGTTATGGGGAAGTTATTTCTGCTGCCGGTCTGAAACAGTTGCGCATTGCTGAAACTGAAAAATACGCTCATGTCACCTTTTTCTTTAATGGTGGCAAAGAGGATGTATTTGAAGGAGAAGACCGCATACTGGTACCATCCCCGAATGTTGCGACCTATGACCTTCAGCCAGAAATGTCAGCCCCTGAAGTAACCGATAAGCTTGTCGCTGCTATTGAATCGGGCGAATTTGCAACTATCATCGTTAATTATGCTAATCCTGATATGGTTGGCCACACTGGAATTTTATCGGCCGCCATAAAAGCGGTTGAATGTGTAGATAGCTGTATTGGGAAAATTTCAAAGGCTGTGAAAGCCGCGCATGGCGTCATGCTTGTTACCGCTGACCACGGCAATGTAGAACTGATGACGAACCAGCAAACAGGCGTTGCCCACACAGCCCACACAAATTTTGACGTGCCTATTATATGTGTTTCAGAGGATGTGCAAAACCTCACACTAGAGGACGGCTCATTAGCTGATGTCGCCCCAACCTTGCTAGAATTATTAGACATCCCTAAACCCGCTGAGATGACCGGTATAAGTTTGATAAAAAAGGATAAGGTTTCTGGTTAATAATACTCACCATAAACCCTTCGGGCAGAAGGTAGCTTTGAACGGCATGATGACAAGGATCATGCTGCTGGCGATACTATGTTTTGGTGGCCCTGCATTCGCACAAGAACAAGATGAAGATAAAGATAAAGCCCAAACAGAGCTTAAACGTATTGAGCAAGAACTGAAAAAGCGGCAAGACAGTGAAACGACTTTCAGGAAAAGTGCAGAAAACTCAAAAGCCGAAGTTAGACAACTACAAAAGCAACTCGTCAAAGCTGGTAAATCGATACAGTCTGTTGAAGCTCGCGCCACTCAGTTAGAAATTAACATCGAACGACTAGAAGTGGTTGAATCTAACACAATCTCAAGTCTCAGTCGGCGTAGACAGGAAATGTCCACCCTTCTTGCTACATTACAGCGCTTGAGCAAAAGGCCACCAGCCCTTGCACTGCTTAAACCCGGTGAAGCGGTTGACACAGCACGGTCGGCTAAATTACTCGGCAGCATTCTGCCTCAAATAGAGAATAAAGCTGCTCTGCTTAAAAATGAACTTGTCGCGTTACTTGAAGTAAAACAAGAATTGAGCCGGGATAGAGAATCACTTCGCGCAACTCTTGTCACTTTATCGCGTCAGCAACGAGATATTAAAAAATTACAAAAAGCGAGAGAGCAAGCCGCTCGCTACGCTCTCAAAGAAGCTAGCAAGCAAGCAAAAGCGGCCTCAAAACTTATTCAAAAAGCGACTGACCTCAAGGACCTTATAGCAAAGATTGAAAAGGCAGCCAAAATGAAGCGCGCAGCTGAGATGGCTGGCAAAGCCGCTATCAGTACGGGTTTCAGCTTAGCTAAGGGCATGCTAACCATGCCAGCTAAAGGCAAAATATCTAAATATTTTGGCTCCCCTCTTAGAGTAGGAAAATCTAAAGGAATTCGTGTTAAAACTCGGTCTGAAGCACAAGTTATTGCACCCTTCGATGGAGAAGTGGTATTCTCGGGTCCCTTTAGAGATTACGGTCAAATCTTGATTATTTCTCACGGGGATGGTTATCATAGCCTTCTTGCCGGAATGGATAAGATCTTTGGTGAGGTCGGGGAGTGGATACTAGCTGGCGAACCAATTGGTGAGATGGAAAAAATTGAAGAGAAGAAAAAAGCCGCTGAATTATATCTTGAGCTCCGGTATAACAATGTTGCATTCAATCCGTTACCTTGGATATCGAAATAGCCAAGACAAATTTGAACGGTAGAAGATTTAGAAAGTTTTAGACATGCGTGGACTGATTTTAGGATTATTGATCATATTTGCCAGCACCAGTCTTTATGGTGATGACAAAAAGAAAAAAACGGATTCTGACCTTTATGAGCAGCTCGATCTCTTGATGAACATCTTCCAAAAAGTACGGGAAGAATATGTCGATGAAGTTGATGATACTGAGGTGATTGAAGCCGCAATTCAAGGCATGTTAACGTCTCTGGATCCCCATTCCACCTATATGAACCCAGAATTTTTTGAACGCTCCAGGGTGCAGGTCGAAGGCTCTTATGGCGGCCTTGGTATGGAAGTGATGTCTGACCGTGGTGTAGTCAAGGTGGTTTCCCCCATCGATGATACACCAGCAGAACGCGCTGGCATCAAAGGCGGTGACTATATCACCCATATTGATGGCGTTGGTGTTTTGGGTGGCTCTGTTGACGATGCTATAGCTAAAATGCGGGGACCGGCTGGCGACCCTGTGGACCTTACTGTTGTGCGCGAGGGGGAAGATGAGCCTCTTGAAATTACTATTGTACGCGCAATTATCAAGATTAAGTCTGTACGCAGCAAAGTGGAAAGCGATACAATTGGCTATATCCGCGTGACAACTTTTAACATGAACAGCGGTGAAGGCGTAGAAAAGGCTATAAACGACCTTAATAAAGAGCTGGGTGATTCTATGGAGGGCCTAATTCTTGATCTTCGCAACAATCCCGGAGGGCTGCTTCAAGAAGCTATCCGTATATCAGATGCCTTTCTCATGAATGGTGAAATTGTCTCCACACGTGGTCGCAAAGCTTATAACAATAGTCGCTCTTACGCAAAAAAAGGCGATTTATTAGATGGTCTGCCCATAGTGGTACTTGTGAATGGCTACTCAGCATCTGCCAGTGAAATTGTTGCAGGTGCTCTGCAAGACCATCGCCGCGCGATTATCCTAGGAGATCAGACTTTTGGCAAAGGTACTGTTCAAAGCGAAATGCGCCTAGGGCGCACAGGTGAGCGTGCTATCCGCCTGACCACTGCTAAATATTTCACACCTTCAGGGCGGTCCATTCAGGGGCGCGGCATTGAGCCTGATATTCTGGTAAAATTCGGTCGCGCTGATGGAAAGAAAGTTAATCGTCGTCGGGAAGCGGATTTAAACCATTCAATAGAAAATAATCAGGATGCTATCAACAGGTCTGATGAAAGCGATAGTGCCGATGTGGATGATACTATTCTTGTCAAGCAAGGTGAAGTCCTCCCAGACATCCAGCTAGAAAAAGCCGTTGCATTATTGAAAGGCCTTGGAAAACTTCCCGAGCCTCAAGTCGCACAACTGATCGATAGCAAACCCTAACGCCATATATTTTACAGGGTATCCCCACTGGACATTGTAGGTTTACAGGAGACTAAACAGTTGTTGAAAAATTTAAAGTCAATGATGATCGCATGGGGTGCTGCCCTTACCATTTTAATTGGCATCGGTGTTTTAATAGAGATAAGCCATAATCCTGAGGGGAAAACACCAAAAGGTGAACCTATGCCCTCCAGCAAAGCTGTAACCAACAAATCCTCAGCAAGTGTGGCAATACAAATGACCACGCCTGATCCGGCCACACTCTCTAGTGAACGGTTTAAAAGCCTAGATGCTAACGATACCGGCGATGAGAATATTATCTTACCACCGCCCACTATGGTTGTTGTCCAAGAAGACCAAGACATTATTGAAGTTGGGTCGCATGGGACATTACCAAAACGTAGCGAAGATGGTAAAGTCGCTTGGCAAGTATATGGCTCTCCATCAATGGCGAATGAAGAGCGTCCTCGTATTGCCATTATCGTCACAAATATGGGGTTAAACAAACAGCAGACGACATCTGCCATTAAAAATTTGCCCGCGGCGGTCACCTTCGCTTTTTCACCTTATGGCATAGCCTTAAATGAATGGCGCAACCTTTCCCGATCCACGGGGCATGAAGTTTTACTGCTCGCACCGATGGAGCCTCTGAATTATCCAAAAAACCACCCTGGAAAACTATCGTTGTTTACGGCAAGCGATAGCCTAGAAAATATGGATATCTTGCACAAAGTCATGGGGGAAATGGTTGGCTATGTAGGCATGATGAATTACATGGGTAGTAAATTCATGACTGTGCAGGCAAAACTTAGACCTGTTTTAACTGAATTAAATATGCGCGGCCTTATGTTTGTGGATGGAAGCACAACGCCCTTTTCAGCAGGAGCAAGTATAGCACAAGGCATCGGCCTCCCTCGCGCATATATAGACACTCACATTGATAGAATTCCCTCGAAGGAAGAAATTCTTATACAATTGCAGGAATTAGAAAATCTTGCAAAATCTCGTGGCGTTGCTGTTGGAGTTGCACATAATTACCCTATATCTATCACGCTTTTGCAGGAATGGATTAACACACTTCCAGATCAGGGCTTCCAACTTGTTCCAATCACAGCTACAGTAAACCGACAGCCAATATCATAAGTCAAATTAAAGGACAGATTATGCCCATAGATAAAGACTCTTTACCATATAGGCCCTGTGTAGGCGTTATGTTGATTAATGATGAAGGTAAAGTCTGGCAAGGGGAGCGGATTGATACTCTTGGAGCATGGCAAATGCCACAAGGTGGCGTTGATGAAGATGAAAGTCTGAAATATGCTGCTTTGCGTGAACTTGAAGAAGAAATTGGTGTTACGGCTGATCAGGTTGAAATAATATCTGAAACTGAGGATTGGTTAACTTATGATCTCCCTGATGAACTTGTCGGCGTTGTCTGGAAAGGTCGCTTTAGGGGCCAAAAAATGCACTGGTTCCTTATGCGACTTACCGCTGACGACTCTGTCATTAACATAGAGACAGAAAATCCAGAATTTGCTCGCTGGCAATGGGGTGATATTGAAAGCCTGACTGGTCTGATAGTCCCCTTTAAACGCAAAGTTTATGAATCTATGGTTGCTCAATTTAAACCACTGGTAAATAAATAACTCAAATATTGTAATATTATTCTAATTCATGAATAAAGCCTCCAGTGGCTTTATCCAAACCATCATGCTTCTCTAAGTATTTAAAATTAAAGACAATAATACTCTTAATTACTTTTAAAAAAGTAACTATAAAAGTATTTTTTACTGTACATATAGTTATCTATTCGTTAATAAGTTGTTAACTATACTTTAATCGATGGAACAGGCACCATCTCATTTTACGTCTAGCGTTTCACCATGTTTTATGGTGGCATTTGGGGGTTGACTGTGTCTGAGATACCGAACAATAAAATTATTACTGACTTTGAAGAAAATGATATTCCATGGCAAGAAGGGCGCTTCTTGTTCAATTTATGGCAACAAAAATCTACAAATGGAAATCTTCCTGCCAGATCTGATTTTACGCCAATGGAATTAAAGTCAATCCTCACCAATATTGTACTTCTTGACGTGGAACATAACCCCGTTAACATTTCGATTAGGTTGATGGGAAGTTTTATCACCAATATCATGAAGGCCGATACCACAGGAGAGAATCTTCAAAATATGGCTGAGCGCTATAGCTGGATAATTGATAACAAAAAACCTTATTACCTTTCTAAAGTCGTTCCAGAATGGGCGCCTGTAGACTATAGAGACTACAATATTCTTGTTCTACCGCTGGCTGAAGATGGAAGTACTATAGATATGGCTATGGCTTTAATCACACCTTACACACTTGATGAATGATTAAGATTATCAATTATATTCCATAAAAAAAGGCGGCTCCCAGAGCCGCCTTTTTAATATTTCATGAGCCTTTAGCTGCTTAGTGAGACATAACCTGTGACAAAGCTTCCATCCAGCCAAGCTCACGCTCAGCGCGGGCTTTATCAATATCGTCTACAGCTGCATCCAGACTTTGCCGAGCATTAGTAATATCACTTTCCAAATCTGCGATATCAACATCACTGAGATGGATAATCTCTTCAGCTAATATTGTAAGCCCTGTTGGGGTTACCTGAGCCAAGCCACCTTTAACAAATAAACGCTCGGCGTCAGAAGATTCATTTTCATGAATTTCCACAATACCGGGACGTATTGTTGACATCATCGGCGAATGCCCTGGTAAAACACCAAAGTCCCCATCCATACCCGGTACTATAACCATACCCGCTGTTGTATCTTTCAACAGACTTTCTGGTGATACCAATTCAAAGCGAAAAGTTTCCATGTTGGAAAACTCCGTTCCTAATAGCTATGCCTAAGCGGCGTCTTTTGCCAATTTCTCAGCTTTTGCAATTGCTTCATCAATACCACCAACCATATAAAAGGCTGCTTCAGGTAAATGATCATACTCACCTGCGGCAATAGCTTTAAAGCTGCTAATAGTATCAGCGATATCAACTAGTTTACCCTTAAGGCCAGTAAAGATTTCAGCAACAAAGAATGGCTGACTGAGGAAACGTTCAATCTTACGGGCACGGGCCACTGTGAGTTTATCGTCTTCAGAAAGTTCGTCCATTCCAAGGATAGCAATAATATCCTGCAATGATTTATATTTCTGTAGAATTTCCTGAGTATTACGAGCAACCATATAGTGCTCATCACCAATGATGCGTGGGTCAAGAATACGTGATGTACTATCAAGCGGATCCACAGCAGGATAGATACCCTTTTCTGAGATCGCACGAGACAACACTGTTGTTGCATCCAAGTGAGCAAATGATGTTGCTGGCGCAGGGTCAGTCAAGTCATCAGCTGGCACATAAATCGCCTGCACAGAGGTAATAGACCCCTTGTGCGTAGATGTAATACGCTCTTGCAAAGTACCCATGTCAGTAGACAGAGTTGGCTGATAACCCACAGCAGACGGAATACGACCAAGTAGGGCGGACACTTCGGCACCAGCTTGTGTAAAGCGGAAAATGTTATCCACGAAGAAGAGAACGTCTTGACCTTCTTCATCACGGAAATATTCAGCAAGTGTCAAACCTGTTAGAGCAACACGAGCACGGGCTCCTGGAGGCTCATTCATCTGACCATATACAAGCGCGGCTTTACTGTCGCCATCAAGCTTAATAACTTCAGATTCTTTCATTTCCTCATAAAGGTCGTTACCTTCACGCGTACGCTCACCAACACCGGCAAACACAGAATAACCACCGTGTCCTTTAGCGATATTGTTGATAAGCTCCATGATAAGAACTGTTTTACCAACACCAGCACCACCGAAGAGACCAATTTTACCACCCTTCACGTAAGGTGCTAAAAGATCAACAACCTTAATACCAGTGGTCAGAATTTCCTGCTCGGTACTCTGGTCTTCAAAAGCTGGGGCGTCTGCGTGAATTGGAGCGACACTCTTACTTTCGATTGGTCCAAGCTCATCAATTGGCTCACCAATAACATTCATAATGCGACCGAGTGTTTCAGGGCCAACCGGCACAGAAATCGGTGCACCTGTGTTTGTCACTTCAACACCACGAACAAGACCATCTGTACTATCCATAGCAATTGTACGCACGGTGTTTTCACCGAGGTGCTGTGCTACTTCAAGAACGAGGCGCATGTCGCCATTTTTTGTTTCAAGTGCTGTCATAATTTCTGGCAGATCACTATCGAATTGTACGTCTACAACGGCCCCGATGACCTGAGATATACGACCTATATTTTTTGCAGTACTCATTGCTAACTCCTTGGTGAGTTCAGCCTCAAAGCGCTTCCGCGCCAGAGATAATTTCAATTAATTCTTTAGTTATTTCAGCTTGACGCGTTCTGTTATAAGTCAGTGTCAAACTATCAATCATGTCGCCAGCATTACGCGTAGCACTATCCATCGAATTCATACGAGCGCCTTGCTCAGATGCAGCGTTTTCAAGCAATCCGCGATATAACTGTATAGAAACATTGCGTGGTAATAGATCTGCGAGAATGCCTTCTTCACTTGGCTCATATTCATAAGAAGCCCCGCCAAGATCGTCATTGTCCTCACCCTCATCCATATCGCCATAAGGCGCAGGAATGAGTTGCTGCTTGGTCGGTATCTGAACAAGCGCGGACTGAAACTTGGCGTAAAACAATGTTGCAACATCAAATTCACCACGTGCAAACATAGCAAGAACTTCATCAGCTATTGGCGAAGCATCGGAAAAAGCTAGTGATTTAATCTCGCTCATATCTTTATTGGCAATAACCATGTCATCATATTCGCGTCGGATAAGCACATCACCTTTACGACCAATGGTTAAAATCTTGACGACTTTACCTTCAGCCAGTTTTTCAATGATGTGGCGCTTGGCTTCTTTAACAATATTGGTGTTAAAGCCACCACATAGCCCACGTTCTGATGACGCGATAACCACAAGATGAACATCATCTTTGCCAGATCCAATAAGAAGTGGTGACGCGCCAGCTTGACCTGCAACAGCAGAACCAAGGCCAGCGATAACAGCTTCCATACGCTCGGCGTACGGACGAGCAGCCTCTGCTGCTTCGTGCGCACGACGTAACTTTGACGCTGCTACCATCTTCATGGCTTTCGTGATCTTTTGTGTAGATTTTACACTACCGATCCGAACTTTAAGGTCTTTTAGGCTAGCCATAACTCTTGGCTCTCTCCTGTCTTAGAAAACCGATTAACTAAAGGCTTTACTAAATGTTTCCAAAATGGCTTTCAACTTAGATGTCGTATCGTCAGAAATTTTCTGCTCGTCACGAATAGTTGCAAGAACGTCAGCATTTTTGCTTCTCATCTCAGCCAAATATTGCTCTTCAAAGCGTGTTACATCAGTTGTTGGGATACCATCAAGGTAACCATTAACACCTGCGAACAATGACACAACTTGCTCTTCCATAGTCAGAGGAGAATATTGTGCTTGCTTGAGTAGCTCGGTCAAACGTGCGCCACGGTTCAGCAACTGCTGAGTTGAGGCATCAAGATCGGAACCAAACTGAGCAAAGGCTTCCATTTCACGGTACTGAGCAAGCTCAAGTTTAATCGAACCCGCAACCTGCTTCATCGCTTTAACCTGAGCGGCTGAACCCACACGGGACACCGACAGACCAACGTGAATAGCTGGACGAATACCTTTAAAGAAGAGTTCAGTTTCCAAGAAAATCTGACCATCTGTAATCGAGATTACGTTGGTTGGAATATAAGCAGAAACGTCACCAGCTTGTGTTTCAATGATAGGCAAAGCAGTCAAAGAACCGGCACCATGCGCATCAGACATTTTCGCTGCACGCTCGAGTAGTCTGGAGTGCAAATAGAAAACGTCACCAGGATAAGCTTCACGTCCTGGAGGGCGACGAAGCAAGAGTGACATCTGACGATAAGCAACAGCCTGCTTGGAAAGGTCATCATGAACGATAACCGCATGCATACCGTTGTCACGGAAAAATTCACCCATAGCTGTACCAGTGTATGGAGCAAGGAACTGAAGTGGAGCAGGCTCAGAAGCCGTAGATGCCACAACGATAGAATATTCCATCGCGCCCTGTTCTTCGAGTGACTTAACAATCTGCGCAACAGTTGAACGCTTTTGTCCAATCGCAACATAAATACAGAAAAGCTTTTTGCTGTCATCATCGCCAGCAGCTTCGTTTGTTGTCTTTTGGTTGATGAAAGTATCAATCGCAAAAGCAGTTTTAACTGTTTGACGGTCACCAATGATCAGCTC
>CBFDBT010000041.1:0-16121 GCA_965603115.1 uncultured Alphaproteobacteria bacterium | reverse complement strand
ATGTACTCTGACTATGAGTTTTACATCACATCTCACCATACAGACTGCACTTATGAAAAGACAATATCCGTTCGCGCCCACTTGTTTCGCGATTGTTGTATTAAAATGGTCCCCTTTAAATTACACTAATAAGTGTGGACCAATAGCTTAGGAGGGATATATGACTGAATTTACAACACAAAATCCGATATTTATCACCTATATGATTGCAGCATCCATTATGGTTTTGAAGATTATGGGGCAAGGCTGGATGACAGTCTATCGCATGCTGAAAAGCGATTCTGGGCTGGCCAGCCCAGAAGACCTTCAGGTAGGAATAATCAACAAAAACCCGCGACCCGAACAGCTTGAGATTAACGATTATGTCGATCGTTCACGGCGCATGCACCGTAACGACCTTGAAAATATCCCGGCTTTTCTAGCCATTGGTCTTTTATATGTGGCGACGGAGCCATCGGTTTTCTATGCTAATCTCATGCTCTATGGATTTGTCGGTGCACGACTTTTGCATGCCCTTGCCTATGTCAGCAAACAAACACACGAGGTGCGCGCTACTTTTTATACTATTGGCTCGTTTATTGTTATGTCCATGGCCATTTGTGTGCTCATAGCGGCATATGAACATATATAAAACCTCAAAGGTCCATCCATGACCTTTCGTCGCTTGATACTAAGTGTAAACGAACGAAATTGAACCCATTGGCCTGCCCCAAAGCCTTGCCTATGTGCAATTGATGCTTGTCCGCGCGATATCAAGGCAGCACCAAGTCTTGGTCAGTGTTGAATACTTGTAGTCAACCTCTATTGCGCTGCATGGTGTTTATCTATCGTTGCCTGATCTAATTCCAAAAAACGCGCAGCATTGTTATAGAAAATATCACGTTT
Organism: uncultured Alphaproteobacteria bacterium; assembly: GCA_965603115.1. Classification (GTDB taxonomy): domain Bacteria; phylum Pseudomonadota; class Alphaproteobacteria; order Sphingomonadales; family Kordiimonadaceae; genus CBFDBT01. The sequence continues at coordinate 15,236 of CBFDBT010000041.1, read as the reverse complement.
TTCAGACTCTGTGAGAAAATCAAAACTATTCAACTGCTTGATCGATAGATCAATAGCGTGAGGCCAGACCATTTGGTCCGTGCCATACATGACGCGCTTGAGCATGCCGAACTTCTTGGCAAGCTTCAAAAACTCTTCACCATAATGTTTTGGCAATTCATGAACCCATAAAATAACACCAAGATCAGAATAGACCCGAGGATACATTAACATTAAACGGAGTGCCTCTTCATAATAATGTACACCTGAATGCATCAGATAGACCTTCAGCTTAGGGTATTTAACAAGCATATCTTCAGCCAAAAAAGGGTTACTTAGGGTCAGGCGGGCATTAGGGGCCCCTTTATAGGGTATCTGAGGAGGACCGCCCCCTGTGTGAAGTGCCAAAGGGATGCCGTACTTTTCACAGATGGCCAGATAGGGGGCATAAACAGGGTCCGATATTGTTTTGCCCGCGTAGTAGGGACCAACTTCCCCAAAGACTTTCACCTCTCCTTTGATAACTGCCTGCTCAAAGGATTCAGGGGTCCACTTTTTGCTTTTGGAAGATATTGAGGAACCAGGCCACAAACGACCATCAACATCTTTCTGCATCCATTTTAAAACACTGCGCCTGTTATTAGAGACAATACCGAGAACTATATTGTTTTTACGCATTAACTGGTATGTCTCGTTAAAATGCTCTTCAGGATTTGCAGAGGCAGCATTGCCATATAAATCTGGGTTGGTGTGATAATCTTCAGCATTATAACTATGCAAATGCACATCAATAATAGGCTCACCTGTGTTCTGCGCAAAGGCGACTGAGCCAAGAAATGCGCATGATATTGCCAAGCTGAACATATATTTCATTAAAAGCATGGTTGCTTCCTCTCTATTTATTAAAGGGAAACGCAATACAAATCTGATTTAAATATTCTATGAATGCTAAACTGGATATTTGGGGACAAATGTATATCACAAATCATTATCACGAGCAAATTTGCTCCTAAGGCTTTCCTTTAAAAGCTTGGCTCTTGCCAATGATAGTATCTAGCGATATGCCACCAGCGCCGCGCAGGACCAAAAAGCTAAGCATCACTGTCCAAATAAGGTGGTCTGTCCATGAGGATGGATATACAAAAACCTGAATAACCAAGGTCATCACCAACAGTCCCGCAGCGCTTATACGTGTCGCCAAGCCTAGAATGAGAAGAATGGGAAGGAAGGTTTCAGCGTAAAGAGCTAGATGCGCCGCAAACTCAGGAGGCAGGAGTGGTAGCGCATATTCTTCTTCAAACAGCATTATCGTTGTATCCGAGAGCCCTAAAAAACCATTATCAACTTTTGTGCGGCTGGAATCGTAAAATATTTTAGCAACCATGACTCTGAAAAATAAGTTGAGATCAGGGGCTGGAAGCTTCTCTAGTTGAAACGTTATCTTTCGCCAGAACATGTACATTTTATCATTCCTTCACATTACTCTATTTACATATGCCAATATTCATAACCTATATTTTTGCCTATCAGCATCACAAGTCACTCACTTAAAGGTGACGCATTAGTGATTTTCAAATGCACAGCGTTGATAATTATACAAAGGCTAATGACCGCCAGCCCGGGGTCGACAGCATGCCTTGATAGATCAGAAATTGATCAGGAGTCTTGAGTTAAAAGAGCAACTGCAATAAGATGTGGCAAAATTAGTGTTTCTTGAAAGAATACCCGCATAATGACAACGCAATTCACCCTTCCAAAATGGTATGACCTCCACACACATTTTCGTCAAGACGGCATCTTGGCAGCATCAGTGCAAGACCATATAGCCATGGAATGCATCGGCGCCTTGGCCATGCCCAACACCAAGCCCCCTGTCGGCAAAGTGCTGGAAAGTGATGATATTGCGGATTACATCAGCATAGAGCATTATCACGCCGAAATCATGGAGGCAGCAGACGGCAATTTTGAACATGTTATCGTTCCCCTGTACCTTACCCAAGACACCACACCAGAAATGATTGAAAAAGGCGCTGCTAGAGGCCTATTGAAAGCGTGTAAATATTATCCGCCCCACGGCACGACAGGCGCCGAATTTGGTGCTCCGCTCGAGCATTTCATGAAAAATGGTGTTTTTAAAGCCATGCAAGAAGCCGGCGTGACCCTGTGTATCCACGGTGAAGAACACGGCCTAAAAAGCGAGCGATATTTTGATCGTGGTGAAAATGCTGAAGAGATTTTTTACACTGAGCACATGCCTAAACTGATCGACACTTTCCCTGATTTAAGAATTGTTGGTGAGCATCTGACGACAAAAGTTGGCGTTGATCTTATTTTAAATGCCCCCTCTCATGTAAAAGCCAATATCACCCCCCAACATTTGTTATATACAGTTGGCGACCTTCTCAATGGCCTTAAATATCATCTCTATTGCCTGCCTGTGGTAAAATACAACGAAGACCGCGCGGCATTGCGCGCAGCAGTGGCGGGCCCATCCAACACCAAATTCTTTGCCGGTACCGATAGTGCGCCCCACACAAACAAAACAACGCCCTGCGGCTGTGCGGCGGGTTGCTATACTGGGCGCATAGCGCCTCAACTATATGCCGAAGCCTTTGAAGAGGCAGGGATTGATTTGGGGGATCAGCATGGTCAAAATATTTTCATAAATTTCCTCTGCACCATTGGCCGTGAATATTATGCCCTACCAGCACCTACTGGCTCATTCACTTTGGAAAAAGAACCTCAAACTGTTCAACCTTTAAAGGTTGGGGAACAAACTATAATACCACTATCCCTTGGCATGGAACGCGACCTAACATGGCGTATAAAAAACCTCTAGAAGTAATTTTCACCTAAAACTTAGATCATTGCCATTGCTTATTCTTTAAGAGTTTCATACCCTCCTACTCTTACATGGTGGGAGGCTTTCTTGAAAAATATATCGTTTAAAATACCAGTTTTATTAACCTTGGCTGTTAGCATATCGCTTATGGGGTGCACACCCGACGAAGAACAAAACACAAAGGGCATAGCTGAAAGTGTCAACCGCGAAAATTATATGGCCCAAGGCATAGTTGCCAAGTCTTTGCCAGAGATCACCCAAGCCCTTACAAAAGGTGACGTTACATCTGAAGCTTTGGTGCACCTTTATTTATCCCGCATAACAGCCATTGATAAAAATGGCCCCAACCTACAAGCTGTTTTAAGCTTAAACCCTAATGCACTAGACGATGCTCGCGAGAGTGATGCCATGCGAAAGGCGGGCACTACCTTAGGCGCGTTGCACGGTGTGCCCATTTTATTAAAAGACAATATCGAGACCAAAGACCCCGTTGCCACAACAGCCGGAGCACTTGCGCTAAAAGACAACATAACAGGACGGGACAGTCCCCTTGTGGCGGGCCTTCGCAGTCAAGGTGCTATCATCCTTGGAAAAACAAACCTTAGTCAGTGGGCAAATTTTCGCTCTAACGATTCCATGAGTGGGTGGTCAGCACTTGGCGGCCAGGTACGCAACCCGCATATGCTAGACAGAAACCCTTGCGGTTCCAGTTCAGGCTCTGGCGCCGCTACTGCCGCTTCACTCGCCAGTGCCAGCGTCGGCACTGAAACCAATGGCTCAGTGATTTGTCCCTCTAATGCTAATGGTATTGTTGGTTTTAAACCAACGGTTGGCCTTGTGCCACAAGACTATATCATCCCGATTTCCGCCTCGCAGGATACAGCTGGCCCGATGACAAAAACCGTGATGGGCGCAGCCATGATGATGAATGCCATGACCCCTGCTGATGATGTAGATTATAGGGCGCTACTGAGTGACACGGCCTTAAAAGGTGTACGCATTGGTGTTCTACGCTTTGCTGAAGGCAATAATGGAAACATCAAAAAACGCTTTGACGAAGCTTTAAAAGATATGCAGGCCGCAGGCGCTACTCTAGTAGATATTGACAAAAGCCCTCTTCAAGGTGTGAATATAGGCGGCAAAGCATATGATCTATTAAAATATGAATTTAAGGCTGGGCTGAATGCTTATCTAGCGTCCACGCCCGAGAGCGTAAAGGTGCGCACCCTTGAAGAGTTGATTGCCTTTAATCAAGAGCATTCTGGCGTGGAACTGGCGCTCTTTGATCAAAGCATTCTCGTTGAATCTCAAGCGATGAAAGGACTGGATGACCCGAATTATATTACGGCGCGTGACACAGTCCAAAAAGCGACGAGACAAGACGGTATTGATGCGCTTCTTGCTAAATATAATGTTGATGTACTGGTGTCCCCCTCTGGTCCTGTTGTGCCACGTGTAGACCCAGTAAACGGCGACGTATGGCCAAGATTTCCAGGTGCTGGTGGCATTGCGGCCCGTGCTGGCTATCCGCACGCGAGTGTCCCCATGGGTGAAATTCGCGGCCTTTCTGTGAGTGTTTCTTTTCTTGGCGGCAAAACTGAGGATGCAAAAATCCTTTCTTATGCCTATGCCTACGAGCAAAAATCCCAAAAACGGATTGAGCCAAATTATTATAATAGTGCTGAGGATATAGCTGATATTGCCAAGGCGATGACCTCATACAAAAACCAATGATGATTACTAGCACGCAACTATAGCTGAACCGCTAATATCTATGAAGGAATTTTCGGTTGGCTCAAACTTGACACCCAAGAGCAGACTCTTATGTGATCTGCGCCTTCTTTTGGGTGTGTGCGCGCAAAAGCGCATACCCCATGAGGCAGATTAAAAACACAGGGCCAAGAGAAAGACCGTTCAGTCGCGTTAGAGAGATTGATAAACCCATACCCCATACCCCTAGCAAAGCCAGAAAATGAAGATCAAGATTAGGCTTTCTTATGGTCTCTAGAGCCATTAAACCAAATAAAATACCAACACCGGCAAGGTCATAATCGAAAAAATAAGGTGAAATAAGTGCTGGCGTAATGAACAAGCAAATTAATCTCGCTATCCTATCATGACTAGTGCGCCATATAGAAACGCAAGCAAAGATAGCCAGCACCGCGACTATTATATGCAAAGTTATTGCGACAGTTTTTGATTTTATCAGCCCCAGTAAAGTGAGATATACAGTTGGAATACGATCATAGATATCATTTTTGGCCAGTAAAGTGACAGTGTTATTATTGGAAAAATTTGTGACAAACTCGGACCATGCCTCAGCGCCAAAAACCCCATAACTGATTAAAATTATTAATAGCGACGAAGCTATGCCTCCAATGATCACTTTCCAGTCTTTGGTCGCCAGAAAGCAAAAAGGCAAAGCCAGTGCAAGATGCGGTTTGAAGATAAGGCACCCCAAGATAAGTCCTGCGAGCAAAGGCTTATTCCGTTCTATGGCTATATACCCTGATGTGAGTATTATAGCTGAAAACAAGCCCGTTTGCCCAGTCATGCTGCCCAAAACAATAAAAGGGCTAAGACTGGCCAACATGGTTATAAACCAATTCTTAATCACAGCCTGCGTTATCATTACAAAACCGATTACACCAGCTGCAAGCCACAAATATAAAGATGTGTCATAGTCAAGCTTGCTAAGAGGTGAAAATAATAAAAGGGCTGTGGGTGGGTAATTAAAATAAAATGTTTCGTCGGGTTTGGTTTCATACTCTTTACCCCTCTCTAGCATAAATTTATCAAGGGTATAAAGACCGCTATAATCATCCTTTGCCGCGATTTGACTAGCCAAATAAAAGACATGAAAATCACCACCTTTAATTGAGCTTGAGGCTTGGCTTTCTTCTATATCTGTGCCTTTGAAATTATCAACCGCCACCGTGACAACTATAATCATAAAAATGAAATTCAGACTGAATAAGGCGCCTAATATTCCTTTTGAAAAAATGGTGTAAAGCTCATGCCTATTACTAAATGATAAAAATGCCATACGCATTGTAGACCGCCCTTTCAAAGCCGCACCAGTTTTACATTAGTGTGAACTTAATCATTCCTTCATGACGAGTGCATCCATCATGTCTATCGTAGTAATATCACCAAGTTTATGTTTTGTTGATAGCATTAGTCCAGATATAAAATAAACAGAGAATGACTAATCCAAAATTTAATAATTATTAAGATTTTTATCATATTATTACGGTCTTGGTTGACCCTCATACAATTCGCATTAAGGTATGAAAACGATCATTTTAAAAACATTCGCATTATTTATATTCATACAAAATGGTCATCGATATTGAAAGTGGAGCGCACAGTGCCAAAAACACCCGCCAATGATGTTGAAAAAGCCTTGGCGCAGCTAACTCAAAACTTTATAGATTTAAGCTTTGAGCGCCTGACGGTACTCGACCAATTAATTGATGATATTTATAATGAGCGCGGCAATCGAGGTGACCTTTACCAAACTCTGGTAAATGAAGTTCATAGCCTGAAAGGCTCTGCTGGAACATATGGGTTTCCTTTAATCACCGCAATATGTCACCAATTAGAAGATTTTTTAGAATCCTCACGCCGCCTGGAAAAAGAACAATGGCTAGAAGTTCAGCTATTTGTCGACGAAATCCGAACAATCATTGAAAACGGATCTGATCCTGACGAGAAAAGCCACAGCGCCATCCTTAACCAATTACCAAGCAGCGCTGAACATGTTGAAACAATAGATGCTATGGTTCTGATTGTTATGGAACAGGGTGTGTTCCGCAAAGCATTGGGAACACGCCTAGCTGAAAAAGGCGTGAATGTATCATTTGCAGCTAATTCACTACAGGCGGTAAAGAGGGCACTTACTTTAAAACCAAATTTAATTGCTGCAAGCCATCAGCTATCTCCAATAACTGGAATTGAACTTTCCAAAGTATTAGATGTTCTTGAAGCCACCAAAAATATCGAATTTTTACTCCTAACTTCAAACAAGGGGCTAAAAACTCCAGAAGGACTGGATGTCGCTTTTAAAGACCGCAAAGTTGCCGACCATATTCTCAACACACTCAATCACATGAAAATCACCTCTAGCTAAACAAATTCATATCTATTAATTGAATAGATTTTATTATTACTTTCTCGTCAATAAAACTGAACATAAATGAAGATTACATGTAGCGATACTGCCTAAATATTGTGAGACTCTTCTGTATCTATTCATAACCATTCATCAACCTATACGGTATTTAAAGGTAAAAGAGCTACCTAAGAGCTTTATCATTCCTCTTACTGTATTTTAGATAGCAATAATGTTTTATTTAACTACAATTCATGGTAGATATGATTCGAAGAGTAACATGGTATTAGTTTATTTTAGTTTATTTTGGGGGCTGCATGGCAGGGGAACAAATAGTATATGTGATACGAGACGGTTTGGAGCAACCCTGCGAGATTTCCAAGTTAGTTAACAAGTATCATCAGGCCTGTGAAATTGATATCCTAGACGCCCGCATCCACGACTTTATGGGGGCCATGATGATTGTGGTTGATGTCAAGCTTGAGGGCCAAGAAACAATCACCCACGTAAAAGAAGTTATGAACAACCCCACCTTGCTGGGCACAGCCTCTCTTTTTATACTAAGCAGCATGAACCGTCGCGAGGTTATTCAGGCCACAGCCCTTGGTGCAACTGACTTTATTACCCATCCTATCAATGAAGAATCCTTTGCAAAAGCATTAGGAAAGATCGCTAACGAACATATTGAAAATATGTGGGGCAACCTGAACAAAACACAAGAAGCCGCCCTCAAGGTTAGTTTAAAGGTATTTGAGGATACCTTTAAACATGTGCGCGAAGGTAAACCCTTTTCACAAGAAGACGTTCGGGAAGGTTGCGACCTGATCATAGAAGCCACATCCGAAGAAGGCATTGTGAGCTGGATGGACGCTGTAAAAGAACATCATAACTCAACTTACCGGCATTCCATGATGGTTTGCGGGTTTCTAGTTTCTTTTGGTATGATTTTGGGTGTGCGAGGCTCTGACTTGCAGCGCTTGTCCATATGTGGCCTTGTTCATGACATCGGTAAGGCTTTCATCCCCCTCAATGTTCTCGACAAACCAGGATTGCTGACCGATGATGACTGGGTTATTATGCGCAGCCACCCTGAATATACTCGTAAAATCATGATTGATAGCGACTGTGACCCGGATGTTTTGGACGGCGCCATTCACCACCATGAAAAAATAGATGGCACGGGTTACCCTGATGGCCTATCTGGCGATGATGTAAGCGATTTCGCACGCATGGTAGCCATCGCAGATGTTTTTTCGGGCCTAACGGAAAAGCGCTCCTACAAAGCCTCTATGCCGGCTCGCAAGGCGTTTGAGATAATGTTGGGCATGGATGGCCATCTCGACCTTGATTTGGTAAAAGCTTTCGAGCCCGTTGCCCTTGATATGGTCAAGTAGTTTTTTCGAGCTCTCCCTTTAATTCATTCTCACACTTCCAGTTATTCTTAGCTGGGGACAGTTGAGCTTGAGCTATGTCCGCTAATGATTATAGTAGAGCCATATTTAGGATGATAGATGGCAAGCAGCGACAAAACACCCCAATCAGATACCCTCATTTGCGATTTCGTTGGTGGATCAGTGGGGCATCGCTTTCGCCATGGTGGTGGGCGTGGTCAAGCCCTGCCCAAGGCCATAGGCATGAAGGGCGGCAAAAACCCCAAAGTAGTAGATGCGACTGCCGGGCTTGGTAGAGACAGTTTCTTGCTCGCATCGCTAGGCGCTGAAGTCATCATGATTGAACGCTCTGAACACATGCATAAGCTCCTCATGGAAGGCATGGAGCGCGCCAAAGACGCGGGCGGTGATGTTGCAGAAGTTATGACCCGCATGACCCTTTTGTTTGGTGATTCCAAGGAGCTTTTGCCTAACCTCTCGCCAGAAGTTATTCTCATAGACCCCATGCACCCACCGAGGACAACATCAAGCCTGGTTAAGAAAGAAATGCGTCTAACGCGAGAGATCGTGGGGCTTGATGAAGACTCTGCGGATCTGGCTAAAATTGCCTTAGCCTCAGCCAGTAATAGAGTTGTGCTAAAATGGCCGCGCCGTGCTGATCCGATACCAGACATTCGAGCGCCGTCCCACCAAATTCTCGGCAAATCCACACGGTATGATGTTTTTATGATAGCACCCTAGGGGTAAACAGCGCCTATCTAGTTGCTCAAACTACTCAAGTTCATGGGGTACTTTGCACAGTGAAACATAGTGCTTATTGATCAAGTAATAATCTGCTGAATCTCTATGCAAATGGAAAAATTCTGGCAGAACTGTGAATAAATTATGCAGCGCAATCGATGATGGAACATAAACGCTGCCTTTCATGTGAGTTCCATCATGCAGTATCAACTCTACTTGTACTTCGCGTTTGAGCATGGTCGTAGCCATACAAGCGAAATTTCTCCATACTCCTTGGTAACATGCCGCTATATTCAAATTTACCTGACAAATCACCACTTTCATCACGCGATAAGAAGCGATAATTAAAGAGTTCCTGTAGCTGAACCTCTCCATCTTTTATTCCTACAAGCTCCTGAATGGAGGTAATACGTCTTTTACCATCCCCCATTCTGGCAATTTGCACAATCAGGTCCAATGCCTCTACTATTTGTCGACGCAGAACAAGGGGCTGATAAGAAACTCCCGACATTGATGCCATATTTTCCAATCGTGTCAGAGACTGTTTTGGGCCATTGGCGTGGACAGTGCCCATGCTGCCCTCATGACCTGTATTCATAGCCTGTAACATATCCATAACTTCAGCACCGCGCACTTCACCAACAATGATGCGATCAGGCCGCATGCGTAATGCGTTAATAACCAGATCACGGATGGTGATTTGTCCACTACCTTCAAGGTTTCTCGGCCTCGATTCCAGTGGCAACACATGAGGTTGCTGTAAATTTAATTCCGCAGAATCTTCAATCGTTACAATACGCTCAGTTTCATCAATCATTTGTGACATAACATTCAATAAAGTGGTCTTTCCAGAACCTGTTCCACCCGAGATCATAATGTTAAGCTTGCTCGCGGCTGATGCTTTCAAAAAAACAGCCATCTGCTGTGACAAGGTGTCATTTTCTACCAGACTATCCAGCGTGAAAGGCTTTACGCCAAATTTTCTAATTGAAATAGCAGTGCCCTTTAAGGATAAAGGCGGGATTATGATATTAACGCGGCTGCCATCAGCGAGACGGGTATCAACAACGGGGGAGGCAGTATCAACATGACGCCCTACATAGGCGCATATCCGGTCAGCTATATTGCGTACATGGCCTTCCCCTCTAAACTGGACATCTGTGAGTTCAAGCTTACCACGTCTCTCCACAAAGGTTTGGCCATAACCGTTAACAAGTATATCATTGACTTGCTCATCAGCAAGAAGAGGCTCTAGCGGACCAAGTCCGAGCAATTCATCAACCAGTGAAACTTCAAGACCTTCTTCTTCGCCTATATTTAGTGTTAAGTTCATCTCTTCAAGAATATTGCGAATAACATTACGCAACTGTCGAACAAGATCTTCACGCGGTAATTTAGCCGCTGCTTCATAATCAAGCTTTGGTAACAAACGAAAGAGTGCCTCGTTACGCAAACGCTTAAAATCCGGAGGGAAATCTCCCTTACGGTGATCAGTCTCTAGGTATGTGGCATTAATTAATTTATCTTCACTATCTGCTTCTGGCTTAGCTGACACCTTCTCTAAAGAAGGACGCATTAGGCCTGTCCAAGTCTTGCTGAGCGACGGGGCCTTCTCTCCATTATGAGATATTTTTTTGCCTTTTACCTGTTTTCTGCCGCCTTGTTCAATACCTTCTAACGACTTGCCAATCGCACCAGCAGGGCTAGCGGCACCATCATTTCCCTTTTTACGACCAAAACTCGACATAAGAACACACTTGTTACTATTTCTCAGGTATAACACCTTATGTAGGTCGTAAATCTGAACAATCCAGCTATTTGTTGCAGGTCAAACCAGATATTTATGCGTTTTTGTCCAATGCATAGTGTCCAGCGCCAGAAAAAAAGAAATGCATCAAAGCCCCAAGAATAGCTATATTCTTAAAAAGTGGACCCACGTGACCAGGAGCAATATGAATAGCCAATGTGATTGGAACCAAGGTCATAAAGAGCGCAAGAGCCGCTAGTCTTGTTTTATAACCAACGGCAAGTGCAAGGCCTGCTACTACAAATATAGCCCCACTCATCCACAGTAAAACAGAAGGATCACCGATAGAATTCACGACATCTACCCATGGTGACTGTGCCATGCGATCCAGCATATACTGATGCTCGCCAAAATGGCCCAGTCCACCAACAATGAAAATGAGACTTACAGCAATACGAAATATAATATCCGATTTGGGGCCGTGTTTTTCAAAAGACTTTAGGTAGCTTTCAATTTTCAACATTGCTTTTCCTTTTATATTCAGTCTGTCGTTACCTTAGCGTCACGATCTTATTCACTGGAATCAAGTGACATTTTAGCCATATGCCACCATGCTGTCACTTTATTGCTCCCTTGTTTTTTGGACTCGTACATAGCTTGGTCAGCCTGTTTAATAACATCATCAATTACGCTGCCCGCTCCCCAAACAGCGAGCCCAAAACTGGCTGTTACCTTTAATTCATTCTCATTAAGCTGAAAAATTTCAGACTCAATCGTCTGCTTTAAGCGTTCCGCAATCACCAAGGCTACATCACCAGCAGTTTCCGGGAATATAATACAAAACTCGTCTCCTCCCCAACGAAAAGGAAAGTCACCCGCCCGTAGACCATCTGTTAATATCTTAGCGACCACTTGCAACACTTTGTCCCCAGCCTCATGCCCATAAGTATCATTGACAGCTTTAAAACGGTCTAAATCAACAATACCAATAACAAAGCCCTGGCCACTTCGCTCGCTACGCCCAACCTCATGATGGATAAGCTCATCAAATGATCGCCTATTAGATAGCCCTGTCAGAGCATCAGTTCGAGCCATTTCTTCCAGTTGTAGATTTTTGGCGGCTAATTCTTCTGTTCGTCTTGCAACTTTACCTTCCAAATCCGCGTTCGATGCCTGTAACGCATTAGCTAGCTCGGCTGAGCGCCTCAAAGACTGGGTATACCGCCTTGATATTATGATGGATTGGGTTCCAACAAAAACCATCATTCCAACCGCTATGAGAGGAATTGCAGGGTTAAAACCAACTACTTTATAGTAGATTACATCGGCGCCAAATCCACACAACAAAGCCGCACAGCTATAAATAGTTATTTGCAATTCTTCATCAGATTGACGAAGATTACGGATTAAATAAGCCAGCAGCGTTAAGATAGCCAACAATGCGATTAAATTAATATATCCGCCATAAACTTGCATAACAGGATGGGGCTGAAAGAAAAGTATGAAAAACCCCGAAGATGCCACAAAATAAACAGCCACCGCTAACCATTGTGGTACTATTTTGGGGTAGGTTGCCCTAAAAAAGATCATACCAACTATTGACCCGCCAAAAAATGTGCCCCAGCCAATGCAGGCATCAAAACCCGTTGTTAATTGAGGCATAAATTCATAAAGCACACCCGAGGCTGCTAGCTGTCTAATAACAACTATAAAAGTCACAAGTCCCAAAGATAAAAGGGATAAATCCTTATCTCTCACCCACCAAAGAAAAATATTAACAGCAAAAAATACAATCAGAATTGCCGATATTATCGTAGCGCTATTTTTCAAAACATGGTCGCGCCGCATCAAATCATCAGCGGGCCCAATAATTGGTGCGACTTCCATGCCAGCATTTATTGTTTCAGTGCTGTTGACATAAATGATCAATTCACTCTGCTCACCTATGTCTGTAACAGGAATAATCGGTGTTCTCATTTTAACAATTGTGCGCTGAGAAAGGGTAGTCTTACCAGTATCAAATAATATTTTTTCCTGCCCAGCCGCATTTATTATAACGACTTTCCTAGCGGTATAATTCGCAGAAAGTTTTAACGCCAGATAGTCCATTGGCTCGGCGAGCAATAATTTAATACGGTAAACACCCCTTCCCTGAAAAGGAAGTGATGGCTCCATTTCACGCCAGCGCAAAGGAACACTGGCTGTACCATGAAACGTCATATCTTCGTTAAGGGCTTGATAGTCAAAGTCCCATTTACCTTTAAGCGAAATTCGAGAGTGCCCATCCCAACACCGCAAGTCTGCAACCCCGTTTTTGACGGGCTCTGCCAAGCAGCTTTCATCCTTTGCAAGCGCAACAGGGCCTGCAAAAGCAGTAAAAATAATCAAAACAAGAATGAAAAGCCGCACCATCATCCCCCCTACAATAAACAATTATACACTGAACATAGTGCCGATAAAACATCCAACGAATACTAGGCTACTGCTTTAAATTCGGATATTCAACCCATCAATCTATTTTCAGGTGAAATTATCTATATTTTCTATGAAGTTAGCTGCTACAACATTTTCTTCGCAATAACCCTCCAGGGTCTTCCCATCTCTAATGTAAAGTAAAGCCACTACTAGCCCCTTTGACAATATACCCAGAGCTAGTAAGCTCCCTGCTGTTTTATAAAAGGGGTAGTGGAATGTCGAAGTCTGGGATTGATGAAATCATCAATGAATTTGTGGCGCCTGCCACCAAAATACTTTCTGATTTCATTTTTTACAGTGTGCCCATTGGTGGCGTTGAGGTTCCATTAGTTGTAGCGTGGCTCGTCATTGGGGGGGTTGTTTTGCACCTTCTATTTTAGGGTGCTAACATTTAAAAGTCTGAAGCATACATTCCATCTCCTTAGGGGCGACTTCACAAAACCCGAAAACAAGGGACAAATTTCTCATTTTTCAGCCCTTACAACAGCTCTTTCAGGAACCGTTGGCGTCGGCAACATTGGCGCCGTTGCAATCCTAGTTACACTCGGTGGGCCCGGTGCTGTTTTCTGGATGATTGTAGGCGGCCTACTTGGTGCTTCAATAAAGTTTACCGAATGTGTGCTCGGCGTGAAATATCGTAATGAAAACCCAGATGACACCGTCTCTGGTGGCCCTATGTATTATTTGGAAAAAGGCCTCGCCCAGCATAAGCAACCACGCCTTGGGAAATTTATCGGCGCGCTCTATGCCAGCGCCATGGTGGTAGGATGCCTTGGTATTGGGAATATGTTCCAGTCAAATCAAGCCTACGTGCAATTTGTCACTGTCACAGGGCAAACAGACAGTTTCTTTGCCGACAAAGGTTGGCTCGTCGGCATTATTTTAGCGCTTGTCGTAGGTTTTGTAATCATTGGCGGCATTCAATCTATTGCCCGCGTGACAAGCCGTTTGGTGCCATTAATGGCGGGTATATATGTAACAAGCTCACTAATCGTCATTGCCATGAATGCGGAAAAAGTACCACAGGCCCTAAGCGATATTGTCACACAGGCCTTTGATCCACGCGCGATGTCAGGGGGCGTACTTGCTGTCCTCGTACTAGGGTTTAAACGGGCTGTCTTTTCAAATGAAGCTGGCATTGGTTCTGCCTCCATTGCCCACTCAGCTGTTAAAACCAACGAGCCTATTACCGAAGGACTTGTCGGTCTTTTGGAGCCGCTCATTGATACAGTTTTCATATGCACGCTCACCGTACTGGTGATTTTGACCACAGTTTACGACCCATCATCAGCCTCAAGCGGCACTATGGGCGGTGTAGAATTTACCTCATCGGCATTTGAGAGCCAAATTTCATGGTTCCCTTACGTACTATCGGTAGCCGTGATCTTGTTTGCACTATCTACCATGATCGCTTGGGCCTATTATGGCCGCAAAGGCGCTACCTATCTCTTTGGAGAAAGCAAGCTTGTTAAACAAAGCTTCAACGTCTTCTTCTGTATCTTTATATTCTTTGGTTGCACAGTAGAGCTGAAAGCTGTTCTCGATTTTTCTGATGCTATTATATTCGTGATGGTGGTGCCAAATCTTCTTGGGCTTTATTTTATGGCGCCCGTTGTCAAAAGGGAGATGAAGAGTTACTTCGAGCGCCTTGCATCCGGTGAGATTAAATCCAATCGAATAAAAAAAAGGGGAGAGGCAAAACTATCTCTCCCCTTCATAGCATTTAACAAGAGCTACTTCAGCCCTAACACCTCTTTACCCTGAATGAAGTTTACATCTACCGGAATATTCTTTTCCGTCAGACGTGCTAGGCTTTTGGCGAGACCATCAGAGATAACGCCCTTGGTTGCCAGCAATTGTTTGGCCTTTTCATAGTCACCGTCACCTTGGATCGGTGATCTCAACCGGTCGCTGCAACACATGCTTCAAATCGTTCTGCTGGGGTTT
>CBFDBT010000040.1:0-16742 GCA_965603115.1 uncultured Alphaproteobacteria bacterium | reverse complement strand
GATAACATTGTCTTCTAGGGTTGGATGCCTTTTCTCGCGACCTTCTTGGTCTGGTGCTACACCACCCAAGGTAACGCCTTGATAGAGAGCGACATTGTCACCAATTTCGGCGGTTTCCCCGATAACAACAGCCATCGCATGGTCGATGAAAAAGTTTTTCCCAATTGTTGCGCCCGGGTGAATTTCTATGCCGGTTAAAAATCTTGAGAATTGAGAGCCCCACCGCGCAAGGAAGTGAAAATTCTTGGTCCATAAGAAATGGCTAACGCGGTGCAGTGCAATTGCATGGACGCTGGGGTAGAGCAATAATATTTCAAGGTCAGACCTTGCCGCGGGGTCACGTTTGCGAATTGCATCTATATGGTTCCGAATTTTCTCTGGCAACAGCATTTATGAGCCTTTCTCGTTATTCATCAAACATATCATACCCTAATAAGCAGAGAATCTGCAAATAAGTATTTTGATTTGTAACTAAGGTAATAGTGAGAGAAAAATTTACAAGGCCTGCCAGTATTCGATCAGTTTGGTAGCATACGGTATATGTGAGTGAAAGAATAAGGGCCTGGGAAATAATCCCAAGCCCTTAAAATTGGCTCCCCAAACTGGACTCGAACCAGTGACAAATTGATTAACAGTCAATTGCTCTACCAACTGAGCTATTGGGGATCATATATTTTGCTTTCCGTGGAAAGAGAGGCCTCTTATATCAAAATTTTATAGACTGCCAAGTGTTTTTTTAATTTTTCTTCACTATAAGATATTTCCTGAGCCTTAAGGGGTGGTTTGGGTAGCCTATATGGTATTTTCTAACAATCTTTTATTATAGTAGAGCAGATTAAACATAGACTCAGGCGGCAAAGGTTGATCAGCCCTACTTATGTAGGGGGAGAGTTATGGCGACGGCTGTGCCTTGGCCGAGTTCACTATCAATTAGCATTTCGCCGCCGATGGCCTGAATGAGCTCTTGTGTTAAGTGCAAGCCGAGGCCGGTGCCTTCTTGCTTTTTGCTATAGTCATCATTTGAACGAGAGTAAGCTTTGAAAATATTTTGCAAGATATCAGAGGACATGCCAACGCCAGTATCGCTTATGACTAATTTGATGTGCTCGTCATCTATGAGCTCATTTGTGAATGTAATAGTGCCGCCATTTGGTGTGTATTTTATAGCGTTCGATAATATGTTGAGTAAGATTTGTCTAAATCGACGAGCATCCACAAATATTTCAGCTTGTGGATGATTACTAACCTCATTAATAACGGTTAACTTTTTAGCTTTGGTTAAGGCCTTTGTAAGGTTGCAACACGTGGCTATCTCTTCTTCCACATTGAGTAAGACGGGCTCCATCTCCATCTTTCCAGCCTCAATGGAAGAGATGTCAAGGAGGTCATTGATGAGTTCTAGTAGGTGATGGCCTGATATTTCAATGTCCTGAATATACTCTGTATATTTTTCATTGCCCAGCTTTCCAAATAGCTCATCTTTTATAATGGAAGAAAAACCAATAATGGCATTGAGCGGTGTTCTGATTTCATGGCTCATATTAGATAGAAATTGGCTCTTACTTATATTAGCAGCTTTCGCACTGGCTTCTGCTAGTCGGATGTTTTCGACCATCGTCTCTAGTTTTTTGGTCATGAGATTAATATTAAGTATTAATTCGTCAAGTTCATCTAATTTCTCTGGCTCTTGCGCATAATGTGGTTTGTTGACTACTAAACGCGTACTAAGCTGACCGCCTGCTATCTTTTTGAGCCCCATTCTAATAGTTTGCAGGCGATTGGCTATTTCTTTACCGCTTAACACTGTCGCAATGAAGAAAAATAAAGCAAGAGCAACGATAGTAAATTCAATGATCGTGCGGTCGAAAAATTGTTTTTGATTATTCCTTTGGGCGGTTGAAATTGTCTGACCAGCGGCTCTAGAGATGTCGAGTGCAGAATCAATGGCAACAGTCGCTCGATTAAACCATTCTTCTCCGGTGAGAGGATATGATGGAATGCTTGAGACTTTGGCATAAATCAAATTGGCAGTGGGGTCTTGTTCACTGTAATAGACCGAAGAAAATGTGATAGCCCTTGCTTGCCTGACGATTGTACCGGTTTTTTTGGACATTATCTCTGCCATGATGGGCTGCAACAAGTCATTAATGCTCTTGTCTGCGACTTTTAACGCGCGGGTGTCTTTGGCAATAAGATAAATACCCTTTGGGGTTTTAGGCCACTGGTCTGACGGCATATCTTTGATCGAGTTGGTGCGGTAGGTCACAAAATGCGTAAGGGCGTGCTCTTGGGCCTCTATTACTTTATAAGAAGAATTACTGATGCCATAAATCTCATGTTTTAGAGCACCAAATTTTTTGATAAATATGGTTTCGTAGTTTTTTACAGCTTCGAGAAATGCGGCTGAGATTGATGGGCTGTGTTTCAACAATTCGATTTGTTGTATGATTTTATCGATTTCTTGATCAATGTGCAAAAGATTAGCTTGTGTGTCTTTGGCAATAGGTTGGTTTTTTGTTACAGCTTGGCTCATTAGCGCGCGCTGTTTGCCAGCATATTCAGACATTAATGAAAGGCTTGGCCGAAGAATAGCGTTATCATAGAAAATAGATTCTTCATCATTAATGGGCTTAAAAATCAGATCCCTGATTATAAATTCCGAAGCAATTATGTTAGACATAATATTAAACCAGTTATCAATGGTGACTTTATCGGTAGAAAAGTTGGATCTAGCTTGTAAAACTAGAGCATGTTGTTCTCTCCATTTAGATATCATCGTGTCTAATTCATCGTTCAAGCCAACCATGGCTTTATAGTTGAGTAGCCCGTCTTCAATTTTATTGAAATATGGAAATGCGCTTTTGGCATTATCTTCAAAACGGGGTATTAGGTTTTTATCGCCGCTTAAAATTGTTACGCCCAAGCCTCTGTTTTGAGCCTGAAGGGCCGCTAACTCATTTATATTATCGGATATATTTGTGCGCAGTATGTTGATGTTTAGATAGTGTTTATCTTCTAAGGACTTTGTGATCATTGCAAATGTAAGAGACAGTATGAGAAGGGCCCCGCCCAATGCGATTAATCCCATTCGAAGCCTGATAGACTGAATATGAAATCTTCCCATTTACAACCTCGAAACATTCCTAGTTAGAATTTTGGGCATTTCCTTAAATCACATCTTTCAATCTGTTAAAGTAAATACACTATATTATATAAATCTTCATTGTGAACAAAGTATTAATTTAGTGGCTTTTAGTTCTAATTTTAGATTTTATATTTGTAAAACATGTTTAAGTTTTTTAAGCCGCGCAGGTTAAGAAATTTATATGTGGGAAAATGAGAAAATCTCCATTAAAGTAAGGCTTTATAAGCTCTGCGGTGTGGGGGTGTTGAATTTAGGGGAGTATTTATGACGGATTTTTCAGGTAAAACTGCTTTTGTAACGGGTGGCGCACAGGGCATTGGTTTTGCCATTGCTGAGGCGCTTGCAAAACGCGGTGCCAATATCATGTTGGCGGATATTAACGAAGCAGGGCTTAAAGCCGCAAAAGAAAAGCTGTCTAAGCTTAATACGCAGATTGATTATTGTATTTGTGATGTAGCAACGGCTGAAGCTGTACAAGCTGGTGCTGACAAGACGATAGAGCGCTTTGGCAAGGTGCATTATGTGGTGAATAATGCTGGTGTTGGCCTTGGTGGAGAAGTTGGTGAGACACCGCTGAAAGATTGGCGCTGGATTGTTGATATTAACCTGATGGGTGTTGTTTATGGCTGTGAAATTTTCACACCATTGATTAAGTCCCACGGGGAGGGTGGTCACATTGTTAATACAGCATCAATGGCTGGCCATATTAGCCTAGGCGGCATGGGCCCCTATCATGCGACAAAATTTGCTGTGGTTGGTTACTCTGAGTGCATTCGTCAAGAATTAGAGCCCCATAAGATTGGTGTGAGCGCGCTTTGCCCAGGTTGGGTACAAACTGAAATTCATCTTTCCTCAAAAAACAGCCCGACAAATGCAGGTATTGAAGCCGCGCCAAACGAGCAATTTATGGAAATTGCTGATCTGATTAAAAATGGCCTAGAGCCTGAAAGGTTGGGTGAGTGGGTAGCCGATAGCATCGAAGCTAATCGTGCTTATATATTCACCCACCCTGATATGCGTCCCGCAATTGAAATGCGTTATCATGCGCTGCAAGCTGACTATGAAACTTGCGACGAGCATTTCGCAGAGTAGGGAAATTCCGTTCGTGCTGAGCAAGGACTGAGATTTGCGAAGTCCGCGTCGAAGTATCAATAACAAGTTTACTCTTCGATTGCACCTTCGCTTTCGCTCAGGCTTCACTCAGAGCGAACGGCATAGTGTAGTGAAGATGCGCCACTTAGATCTTATTCCTTCGACAGGCGGTAGATTAAAATAGCGGCTTTTTGAATGTTTTTCGCAAGGCTTGTCATGTCGGCCACTTCATCTTTGGTGTGGCCACCGTCGCCCATAAGCCCCATGCCGTCCATCGCCATCTCTACATGATCAGCGGCGAAAGAAATATCAGCCGCACCCGCATTTCGCGGATTAACCGCTAGAACCTCACCGTAGCCAAGACCTAAGCTAATATCACTATAGATCGCGAGCAGTTTGGCGTTGCCCTTAGTTGGCGCCATCGGTGGATAGCCTTCACTAAAGACCAATTTAGATGATGTGTTGGCAAGATTGGCGTCGACAATTTCATACATCGTATGTTTGGCGCGTTCAAGCTGCGCAGGCGAGAGGGCACGAATATCTCCTGTTACTTTGAGCGTTTTGGCAATAACATTGCTTTTACCAAAAGCATCGCCAGATGCTGTCGAAGCATCAAAATTAATCCGCGTACCACCAACGATCATGCCGGGATTGAAGGTTAAATTCTCAACGGTGGAAAGCTCCTCGCGAAAGGCATTTAAAATACGGGATGCTTCATATATAGCTCCGTAGCCATAGCCTTCTTTAAATATTTGTGAAGAGTGCGCTGGTCTGCCAGTTACGTCAAGCGTCCAGCCAACCGAGCCTCTGCGTGATGTTACGGCGGTTTTTATACTGCCATCACCGTCTTCAAAGCCAAGCGCAATATCAGCCCAAATGGCGGCATCAATCAGGTCTTTTTTTGATAAGGCAAGCGGGCGACCGCTGCGCTCTTCGTCACCTGTCATAACAATTTTAATGCTGAGACCCTCGAGCAAGCCTTGTTTTTTCAATGCCCGCAGTGCAGCGATCATAATCACGTCGCCACCCTTCATGTCGGTGATGCCAGGGCCTTCAATATGGCTGTCGTCAATCGGTTTAAAGTTTTGAAAGGCATCCTCTTTGGCAAAAACCGTATCCAGATGACCAATCATGAGAATTTTTGGCCCCTTGGTGCCATATGATGCCACCAAATGCCCTGCGCGATCATAGGCGCTACCATCGGTAAGCTCTGCTTTAAAGCCAAGCGCTTCAAGCTCGGCTTTAAAATGCGCACCAACCGCTTTCACGCCTGCAAAGTTCATTGTACCGCTATTGATATTGACGGATTTTTCCAGACTATCCAATGCCATAGGTAAATCTTCATTCACCGCCGCGACAATCGCCGCTTCTATGGCCTTCTCTTTGGTATTTTGCTCATCAGCATACGTAGCTTGAACTGTAAAAAAGATCAGAGTGAAAAGAGTGAGAAACTTCATGAGATACCGCCTTTTAAAAATGAATAGGATAGCAGACTAAAAGTCCTTGTTACCTATGTCTATAGCTTTTGCTTACGCTGGAGTTAGACCAAGCTTATCGAGCAGCTCTAAGTCTTTGTTATTTTCTGGGTTTGGCGTGGTAAGCAGTTGCTCGCCATAAAAAATACTACTGGCACCGGCTAAAAAGCAAAGCGCTTGTGTTTCTTCGCTCATTTCTCCGCAACCCGCTGAAAGCCTAACCTCTGACATAGGCATCATGATGCGCGCGACCGCAATGGTGCGTACAAATTCAAAGGCATCAAGCTTTTTAACATGCTCTAGCGGCGTGCCGGGCACCGCCACCAGCATATTTATTGGTACAGACTGTGGGTGTTCGGGCAGATTAGCGAGTGTTTTGAGCATGCCGGCGCGGTCACTGCGCTTTTCGCCCATGCCGACAATGCCGCCAGAGCAAACATTCATGCCCTTTGCCCGCACGCGCGCTAATGTATCCAAGCGGTCTTGATAGCTGCGGGTGCTGATGATCTCGCCGTAAAATTCTTCGGACGTATCAATATTGTGATTGTAATAATCAAGCCCTGCGTCCGCCAGACGATTGGTTTGATGATCGTCGAGCATGCCAAGCGTCATGCAGCTTTCCATGCCGAGTTCCTTGACCCCTTCGACCATGGCGACAATGGCATCCATATCGCGGTCTTTGGGGCTGGTCCATGCTGCGCCCATACAGTAGCGCGTGGCGCCGCCTTGTTTGGCTTTGCGCGCACCATCGAGAACACGCTCCACTTCCATTAGTTTAGTCGGGCTAAGGCCTGTGCTTTTTTGGTGTTTGGCGCTCTGGCTGCAATAGCCGCAATCTTCCGCGCAGCCACCGGTTTTGATAGAAATCAGCTGGCTGAGTTGCACTTTATTAGGGTCGTGGTGCTCGCGGTGCACTTGAGCCGCTTTGTAAACAAGGTCCATCAGCGGCGCATCAAACAGTGCTAAAATTTCATCCGCTTGCCAGTCGTGGCGCAGGGGGGTGAGGGGCTGTGTGGATGCGGGGGATTTAGGGGGTGTTGCGGGCAGGGGGGCCTGTTCGTTCATTGCTATAACTCCAAAGCTTTAAGAGCGCGCACACTGCCACAGGCGTGAGCATTGTTAAAGCTATAATGGTGGGAAATTGAAGGTATTTGCACCCATACAATCCTTAGTGTAGTGTCTACCTGTTATGGGGATAATATCTAGGGAGGCATCATGCCAGAAATTTCATTACTCGGTTGGTTTCACACAGGGATCGCCATCGTCGCTTTACTCGTTGGCATCACATCGCTGGCAAAATATAAGATTATCGCCTTTGCCCAGCAAACAGGCAAAATATATCTGATCTGCACGCTTATAACCGCTGCTACGGCCTTGATGATTTATCGCCATGATGGTTTTGGTGTGGCGCACGCACTGGCTGTGCTTACCCTGCTTGCGCTTGGTGTCGGCTATGTGGCAGAAAAATTTAAACTGTTTGGTAAATTCTCGCCCTATATTCAGGCCATGAGCTACTCGGGCACCTTCCTCTTTCATATGATCCCGGCTATCACCGACGGCCTTATGCGCCTGCCAGTGGAAGCGCCTGTTGTAACCAGCATCGAAGACCCACTGCTGCAAGGTTTTTACTTGGCTTTTCTCATCACTTATGTGGTGGGATTCCTGCTGCAAGTCAGATGGCTGCGTAAGGGGTAACGAGGGGCTTGAGAACAAAGTGATCTAGGACTTACCACCGCAAAGTCAATCGAACTCGTGTACACGGATTTGCAATCCGCTGCGTTGCAAATTTTTTAAAGCTATTTTACACAGAATTTATTCCATACATCAGCAAAATCTGAAAAATCAGTTTCAAATAGTACTGATGTTTTTCCAATATTTACAAATTTTTTAAAACCAGAATTGATATTAGATGAATATTCCGTTTTTACTTCGCCACAGATAACAATCATTTTTTTACCCTCATATGTCGGATAATTAACAAGTGTATTACGAAATTCTACATTTTCTGCAAAATTAAGTCGCGCTCTAACAGCCTCTTCACCAACTTCTAACCAAGCTTTATTTTTTCTATTACTCTGTTCTTCTGAACTAGCCCACCAATTCTTCACCAATAACAGTATTACAAATAGCAATATCATTTTTTTAGTCATAATTTCACCCCAGCTATAAAACTAGTCTATGGCTTTGCTCAAATCAAAATTAATTTGGAACAGTCTGCCCGGGCGGGAAAGCCTATAGGACAGGCGCTCACCGGGCTTAATCGAGAGTGTC
This sequence comes from uncultured Alphaproteobacteria bacterium, assembly GCA_965603115.1. Classification (GTDB taxonomy): domain Bacteria; phylum Pseudomonadota; class Alphaproteobacteria; order Sphingomonadales; family Kordiimonadaceae; genus CBFDBT01. The sequence goes on along the minus strand of CBFDBT010000040.1, from coordinate 8,759 downwards.
CATGTGTTGGTGACGGAAACATCAAGGCCGTTTTTGACAAACAAGGCTTTTGAAAAATCATCCACTGGAAAGTTTTGCTCACTAGGGCTGCCACCAGCCGCGCTGTCACCACCATACATGCTTACAGCGTCTGGCGTGCCGTCACTGTGGCGGTGGTCGTGTTTTAAGCGTAGGCCTTTTTCCGTCTTTGAGACAATCCATGTGCGAGACGTGTTTTCGCCAACATGCAAGGGAATGCGAATTTCAGTGTCCATGTCTGTGTCGCAGGCAGGCGTGTGAATAATAATCCTTGCTTCGCGCCAACTGGCATCACTTTCATTGCTCTCAACTACTTTTCCAAGGTAGCTCTTGCCGCATGTCTCGCTGAGGCTTTCAAAGAAGGCGTCTTGCGCGTCGTCAGCAGCGGTTGGCCCGCCTGCAAATACGCCCGCAGAAACACCCAGTGTTAGCAATAGTCCGATAGTCGCGCTGATGGTTTTATACATGGTACTCTCCCTTGGCCTGACACTAACTTATAAAATGTGGGTATGTAAATGGGGGACTGATCGTTGATGGGTAATTCTTTGTACCAAGCTTGCGGATATTGATCTGCTGTTACAAAAGTAAAGAAATTTTCCAGAAAATAGCCGTGAGCATCTTATGGAGTGCAATAGGCTATAGATAGCCGTTTTTATTCCACGTCGATGAAGTATTTCTGGGTAGGAATATTCCAGAAACTTTCACCAGTGAGTATTTTTGTAAAAGCTTCAGCGCTGTTGCCATGCCCAAAGAGAGTTTCCTTTTCACGGGGCATCGCGGATGTAGCCAAGATCGCTTTGTCGATGCTCTCACTGGTGTAATCGGTATGTATAATGGTCTTTGATTTTGCTCTTCGGTTCTGGCGTGTGCCGATATCAATACTTGGTACGCCATAAAAAGGCGTTTCACGTACGCCTGCAGAAGAATTACCAATCAGCAACTCAGCATTTTTCAACAGGGTTAGAAAATGCTCAAAGTTCATCGATGGGAGGATTCTGAAATTAGGATTGTCTCTCGCCTTGTCATATTCGCTTAAAATATTTTGCGAGCCGTAATCATTGTTGGGGAATATGATGACATATTGTTTTTGGCTTTTCTTGAGAGATGACATCAGCTGTTCTGCCTGCCAACTGATGTCGTCACTTTCAGTGGTAACCGGATGAAACAAAACCACCCCATACGTCGCGAAAGAAAATTCGTATTTCTCTCTCACCATCTCGAGTGTTGGTAATTCAGCGGATGCCATAATATCCAGGTCGGGCGAGCCAATGACATAGATCTAATTCTGGTGTTCCCCCAGTTGAATAAGCCTGTTTTTGGCTTCTTCGTTCGCGACAAAATGGACGTGGGACAGTTTTGATACCGAGTGTCTGATAACCTCATCAATTGTGCCTGAAACTTCACCGCCTTCGATATGGGCAACCTTGATATTTCTCAAGCTGCCGACGATCGCCCCTGCCATGGCCTCAACCCGGTCACCGTGAACAACGATTAAGTCTGGTTTGGTTTCGCTGATATAATCAGAAAAACCGGCAATGGTTTTTCCCAATACAACATCCATATTATCGCTGTGGTTTTGATTGATGAATTTGTAGATGTTTGGAAATTTATTTCGCTCAACCTCAATGTAGGTTGAACCGTATTTGGATAGCATATGCATGCCAGTAACAAAAATATGCACATCAAATTCAGCGTGCGGAACAATCTGATTTAACAGGCTTTTCAATTTGCCAAAATCTGCGCGGGTTCCGGTTAAAAATACTATTTTTTTCTTCGGCGTTGGATCGGTCATTTGGTGAAATCCCCCTCGCAAATCTGATAGTCTACTGGTAAATCACGGCTCGCTGTCTGGCCGAGTAATTGATCATAGTCTTCGGCTAAATAGTCCCCGGTGCCAGGCCTTTTTACCCATAAGTTTGATTTACTAAATTTCTCTCCAGCCTTAACCGGTTGAATAGTAACGACAGAAGCGAAAGCAAAATCCGCTGTTACGACCTCTATATCGGCGAGTTCTTTTTTGCCGCCGCGCATTTTTTGTAATAGGTTGCAGCCTTCTATCAGTTCGCGCATGGCTTTTGGGTCCATTGAGCAAATCACATCAGGACCATCTCTTTTCATATCGTCGGTGAAATGGCGTTCAACGATTGTTGCACCAAGAGCAACGGCTCCCAAGCAGGCATAATTGCCGGTAGTATGGTCAGACAGCCCTATTTGAGCATCCGGGAAGGCTTTCTGTAACTCTATCATGCCCCCTAAACGAACCGCTTCGGGCGGGGTCGGATATACATTTGTGCAATGTAACAGTGCGTATGGCACTTTGTGCTTAGTAAATATTTTCACCGCTTTTGCGACGGCTTTGATATTGTTCATACCCGTGCTGAGAATGATGGGTTTACCAAAGGATGCGATATGGTCAATGAGGGGGTAATTATTACATTCACCGGAGCCGATTTTATAAGCCTTTACGCCCATCGATTCGAGCCGATCAGCGGCGGCGCGAGAAAAAGGCGTGCTTAAAAAGAGCAAATCTTGCTTTTCAACGAAATCTTTCAACTCCCGTTCTTCATCTTCAGACAAGGTGCAGGATGCCATGATTTCATAGATTGAAATATCGGCATTTCCTGGAATGACTGTTTTAGCGTGCCCGCTCATCTCATCCTCAATGACATGCGACTGAAATTTCACAATTTCAGCACCGGCCTCTTTCGCCGCCAGCACCAGCTTTTTGGCTTGTGCGAGGCTGCCCCCGTGATTAATGCCAATTTCAGCTATTACCAGCGGTGGATGATCGGCAGAAATTATACGGTCCCCAATTTGAAAGGGTGTCATTGTAGTTTCGACGCGTTCGAGATCTTCTCGTGTGTCTATGTCGGTGCTTTCGCTCTCTTTCATAAGGTAGGGAATAATTTTCGTACGCGGGATACAGCTATTCTCTAAAAATGATTTTGCCCTGAATATATAGATTGCACCATTGGGCATATAGGCTTCTGGTAATTTTTGGCGTGGTGTAAAGGGCGCGTCTTCGCCATATAGGCTGGTGAGATATCCTGCGTCATCTACGGCAAAAGATTTTGCTGGATGCTCTGCGGGTTTGCAAACGCTTATAAGCGACGTATCCTCGTCCTGTTTGAGGATTAATTCAATCGCCTCGTCTATATGCTGTGTCGTCCTGAGCGGTGACGTAGGCTGTAGCAGGACGATTAAGCCGTTTTCTTCAACAAAGCTTTTGAAATGGTCCAGCGAGAGAATTTGGGCAATGACAGCATCGGTGGTGGTAATGTCAGTCGCTAGAGTTGCTGGTCGCAGCAAAGTCTTTGCGCCACAACCCTCTGCGACAGTCAGTATTTTTTTTGAATCGGAAGAGACATATATGGCATCGATATAGTCACTGTCGAGACCCGCCGAAATGCTATATTCAATCAACGGTTTGCTGTTTAATTCAACGATGTTTTTGTTTAAAATTCCCTTGGACCCGCCACGGGCTGGAATAAGACCTATTATTTTCATAATTTACTGTAATCCATTCCTGTTTATAGGGGCATAGTCTCTCATCTTTGAGCTTAAGTAATTTATTTCTCAATGTCTATGTTGAACACGCGGTGGTTAGTGAGACCTAATTACAGCCAATCTTTATTGATCCTCGCAGCGATTTTTTCTACAACGTCAGACCAATCTCCCGCCTTTTCTTGTGTGTAGGGGGTGACAGAGGGCTCCATCGGCATATAGTCTGTTCCTAAAGCCTGCCAAATAGGGAAGGGCATCATCAAATATGTCGGAATGCCCAACGCGGCGGTGATGCTGAAAGGCGTGCTGGTGCAGGATATCATAATGTCCATTTCATTGCTCAGGGCAAAGATGGCTTCCATGTCATTTTTATAATCCAGATCATCGAAGGTGATAATGTCGACACCGAGTTGATCCTTAACCGTGTCGCGTTCTTCCTTACAATCAGAATACATGAGGTTAAAAAAGCTGACGCCTTTCAGGGTAAGAATGGGCGCCATGGCAAGCAGATCAACCGCATGTATGTCCCTTGCGATTGTTGATATGCCACCCCGCCAGCAGAGACCAATTTTCAACCCTTTGGTTTTATCTGCGACACGTTTGTGCCATTTTGCCTGCTCATCAGGATCGGTGACTATGGTAACGGCGGGTGACGGGAAATCTGTAATGGCACCTCGAAAAAACCGGAAAAGATTAAGCATCGGGCTGGCATAATCGAGTGTATTGACAGGCCAGTCGTAATTAAAATGCCATGTATCCGTTACTTTACTGCAATCAATGGGGTAGACATCGGCCTCGGGGAAGGTTCTTGCAATGAGGTTTACTAGACGAGGCTCGGTTTCGATAGCCACATGGGCCACTTTTTCCAAAATATCGGGAATGCAATTTATGTAGCGAATTTGGTCGCCCAAGCCTTGTTCGCCAGAGAGTAATATTGATTTTCCCTCAAGGTTTTCACCGTTCCAGCGTTTTAATTTGTGATGATAGCGGGTAACGCGCCCTTCGTAACGCTGAAGGCTGTAATCCATTTCACGCCAGCCTTCTTCAAGCGCCCCGCTAGCTAAAAGAAATTCAGACCGATTATAGCGAATTCGGCCACTTTTTTTATCAAGTCGCCACGCCTTGTCTATTGCCTCCATGGCGCCATCGAGATCATTCTGGCTGAATAAAATCTCGGACAGGCTTACGTAGGCCGCCGCATATTTAGGTTTGAGCCGCAAAGATTCGTGGGTGAATATCTCAGCTTTTTCCAAATCGCCGCTCTTTTTAACGGCGATAGCTAAGTTGAGCCATGTCTCGGCATTTTCAGGATGGTTTGCGAGAATGCCCTGATAAATATCGATGGCTTCATCGATGCGATCAAGGTCGATGAGAAGTGTGCCTAGGTTAGAGGCCGCTTCCATGGAGTTTGGTAGCAGCGCGAGTGTAGCGCGGAACATTTTTTCTGCGACATCAGGCAGGCCCATTTTTTTGGCGACATTGCCGAGTGCGAATATCGCATTGGTATCCTTAGGGTTAACGGCGAGGGCTTTCTCAAAGCTCTCGATCGCCTCGCCATATTTACCGCGTCGGGTAAGCATTTGGCCTTGCTTGTAAAAATTCACTACAGACATGATACCCTCTGATCTAAAAATCACTGACTAAACTTTAATAGGGTGTTTGGGCTTTTTGGGCACCTTATTTTCTTTATTTTTACTACCATATGGCATTGAATGTCATAGGTATCATGCTTTTATAAGGAGTTGAATAAAAACTTTAATAGATGGATAGGGAGCCGTGATAGGCCCCTAAAATGAAAAATGATTACCCGAAATTCATGAAAGGTATGGAGGCGCGGACGAGAATCGAACTCGTGTACACGGATTTGCAATCCGCTGCGTCACCACTCCGCCACCGCGCCTCATATGGTGTGAGCAAGCCTATAGCAAAGCCATTAGACTTGCGCAATCGAATGTTTCAATAATTTTACATTACTGACGATTTGGCCATTGCGGTGCCTCACAGAGGCCTTTTTTGCATAATTATCGTATAAACAGTGGATTAGCATTGCGGGCGAGGCCGACACATATTATAAACCCTGTTAATCGTCAGTAAATAATCACGCAGCCACACTAAAGGCAGCGATAAGATAGGAAGAGCAGTGACTGGTACATCTCAAGCACGCACATCAATGATTAATAGCCAACTTCGCCCCAACAGGATGAATGATGAAGACATTATCCATGCCATCGAAGGGGTTAAACGCGAGGAATTTGTTCCAAAAGCCATGCGCGGTGTGGCGTATGTGGATGATGATATCGATATCGGCGGTGGCCGCTATTTGATGGAGCCGATGATTTTTGCCAAGCTCCTTGGTGCTGCTGCCATTAAAAAAACCGACCTTGTGCTCGATATTGGCTGTGCCACGGGCTATTCGTCCGCTGTTATTTCTGAGCTGGCGGATGCTGTTGTGGCACTGGAAGAAGACGCCAAACTGTCGGCAAAGGCTGAGGAAACTTTAGCAGGCCAAGACATAGTTAATGTGGCGGTGGTGACGGGCGCGCATGCAGCGGGTGTTGCAAAGCAGGGGCCTTACGATGTGATTTTTGTTGGCGGCGCGGTCGCCGATATCCCTGCCAAGTTAACAGCCCAGCTTAAAGAGGGCGGTCGCCTTGTGTGCGTAAAGCTTGAAAATTCAGTTGGTCGGGGCCATCTGATAAGCAAAGAAGATGGTGCGTTGGTTATTACGCGTTTGTTTGATGCCAATGTGCCTGTGCTAGTAGGTTTTGAAGCAAAAGAGGGTTTTGTTTTTTAGGCTGGCGAAGACTATTTATTAGTGGAGTGTATTTTTTCGCTCCATGGGTTTGGCAAATGCAACCTTTTGTGCCAGACTGAGGATTAACGGCCACAAGCCGTGTTAAGAAGATCGGCAATAGCCGTAAAATGAGTGAGCATAAAAGTTCGCGATAATAAATCGGGAAGCATAAGCAATCCCAGCGAGAAAACAGTCAGGGCTGGTTTTTCGATAATCATAAAGCGAGGAAAAGTTTCCCCTGAGAAACGCTAACGGGAGTGAACATATGAAAAAGGGGATTATCTCCGCCTTGGTGTTATCGACAGCCCTTGTCACATCACCACAGGTATCTGCAGAAGACTTAAGAGAGGCACTGGCTGCCGCTTATTCCAGCAATCCGCAACTGGCTGCCAAGCGCGCAGCGCTCAGGGCAACGGACGAAGGTATTGCCAAGGCTAATTCAGGATTTTTGCCATCAATAAGCGGATCAGCCAGTTACGGTAAATCTACATCCACTGGTGATGTAGACGGCGTAGCGCGACCTGAGCTGAAAAATACTGGAAAAAATTATTCCATCGATGCAGAGCAAAATATTTTTAACGGCTTTCAATCGGTTAATGCCAGAAAGCAAGCAGAAGCTATCATCAAAGCTGGCCGCGCTGATTTATTGAACACAGAGCAGACGGTTTTTCTCAACGCCGTTACCGCCTATGTTGATGTGTTAAAAGATGAAGCCACGCTTGATCTGCAAAAGAATAATGTGCAGGTGCTGGAGCGTCAATTACAAGCCAGTAAAGATCGCTTTGAAGTGGGTGAGATTACACGCACCGATGTGGCGCAATCTGAGGCGAGTTTAGCGGCTGCGGTCTCTCAGGAAATATCTGCTGAGGCGAGTTTGGCTGCCAGTCGAGCAACATATCGCTCTGTTATTGGTAATACACCAGCAAGTTTGAGCCAGCCAAGTGCTCTACCGCAACTACCCGCATCACTGGGTGAAGCAACAGAATATGCTCTCGCGAGCAATCCTGCCGTTGTCATTGCGCGCTATAATGAGAAAGCCGCGCAATATGCGGTCAAGCAAGCCAGAGGTGGCAGATTGCCGAGTCTCGGAATTCGCGCCAGTATTTCTCGCGCTGAAAGTGAAGGCGGTCAAACTTTTGGTGGATTTGTGGATAACTCGAGTTCAAATACCACGGTCAAGCAAGTGGGCGTTGGTGTGACTATGCCGCTTTATACTGGTGGGGCGCGCTCATCAGATATTCGTCGCGCAAAGCAAAACAGAAGCGAACGGCTTTTGCTGATACAGCTAGCAGAGCGTCAGGTGATGGAGCAGGTGAATATTGCTTGGGATCAATTTAGAGCAACCAATTCCAGTATCCAATCAATTGAAGCACAGGTTCGGGCAAACAGCATTGCACTTGAAGGTGTGCGTCAAGAAGCCGCTGTAGGGTCACGAACAACGCTTAACGTACTTGATGCCGAGCAGAAACTTCTCGACAGTAATGTGCAACTGGTAAGGGCTAAACGAAATCAATATGTCGCCGCTTATGGTCTTCTTGCATCTATGGGAAGTTTAACCGCTTCGAACATGGCGCTCGATGTTCAGACCTATGATGCCAATGCCAATACCAAGAAAATTCGTTGGAAATTGTTCGGTTGGTAAGGGGCTAAAACCTAAAGTAGGTTAAGACAACTTTACTATCTTATAAAAAGGAGCCAACTTGGCTCCTTTTTTGCTTTCTTTTTATATAAAAATACTGTTTACATAGAGTTGCAAGAATTTGTTTAAGCGCTCATTAAGATTTTAAAGTGTTAAAGATAACATATTAGTAAGCTTAATGATTGTTAGATAAGGCTAAAGGAAAATGGCCCTCTTGTGCAGGGAGTTAAGGAGAGGCTCGGGGTATAATGAGCGACGCAAATACAGAAGACGAACCAACTATGGAAGAAATTCTGGCATCTATACGCCGGATTATTTCTGACGAATCTGAAGACGAATCTGAAGGGGGAACTCCTGAGGATGAAGAAGTTGTGCCTGAAGCTGAATCAGAGCCGGAACCAGAACCAGAACCAGAACCGGAGCCAGAACCAGAACCAGAGCAAGACTTAGATGAAGTTGCTGGTCTTGAGCCTTTGGAAGAAGGGCCAGAACCAGAACCAGAGCCGGAACCTGAGCCGGAACCTGAGCCGGAACCGGAACCAGAGCCGGAACCAGAGCCGGAACCGGAACCTGAGCCAGAAGAAGAGGATGTTCTGGATTTAACAGAATTTGCACCCGTTGAAACGGCTGCAGCTATGCCGCTTGAGCCAGTTTCTCAACCGATTGTGTCTGAAGATACAGCAGATGCTGCCAATCTTTCATTTGCACATTTAACGGATCTGATGGTCTCTGGATATACGGGGTCTGAAAATACGCTGGAAAGTTTAGTGCGCGAAATGCTTAAGCCTATGCTTAAAGCTTGGC
>CBFDBT010000039.1:0-16823 GCA_965603115.1 uncultured Alphaproteobacteria bacterium | reverse complement strand
TATTTCAGCTCTTGCCGACAAAGGATATGCTGTCTCACAAATGCTAAGCCTAGAAGCAAGACGGCATAGGCTGGTTTCAGAGAAGAATAATATCCCCAAACTAGATTTTCCTACTTATGATTATCCTTCTCTTTCTGATGACTCCATCAAAGACATCCTCGAACTTGAAAAGGCTATTTTCCAATCAAGACAAGGGGTTTTTAATAAAGAAACTGATGCTCTCCTTAGCCAGATAAGCAGCATGAAGAAAATTCTCGGCAATGGGCGGGAGCAATTAGCCAGAGTTGAAGAGCAGTTATCACTTATCATCAAAGAAATTACAGACACTTCTGGTCTCTATGATAAGGGCTATGCAACTCAGTCCAGAGTTTTGGCCTTGAAGCGTCAAAAAGAAAGCTATGAAGGCGAAAAGTTTCGTTTTATGAGCCAAATTAGCAATGCTGAAATCCAAGTTGATAATGCGATTGTCGCGCATAAGAAATATAATGCCGCTTTCTATGATGAAGTGAATAGCCAGCTACAGGAAATCAATGTGAACTATCAACAAGCTGCTGGTCTTCTGGCATTAGCGCATGACAAGCTCGAGCGAACTAAGGTGCGCGCGTCTCACGCGGGCGTGGTTATGAATATGCAAGTCCAAAAAGCGGGCGAAGTTGTCGCCTCTGGTGCTACTGTTGCATCCTTAGTGCCCGAAAATACACATCTGGTTATTTCAGCGCGCTTAAATCCGGCCGACAGCGCCTCAATTACTAAGGGCCTACCGGCACGTATAACTATACTTGCATTTAATAGCAGAACAGCACCTACCCTTGAAGGCGTAGTCTCTTATATATCTCCAGACGTTGTCGTCGACAAGCAAACTGGGCTTTCCTATTATCCAGTACAGATCCAATTGCAGGAGATAGCTTTTGCACATTTAGGTAATAAAGTTCTCAAGCCCGGCATGCCTGCGCAGGTCGTTATTACAACCGCAAAGCGCCCAATCATAGGCTATTTACTAGACCCACTCTTGCAAACTGTGCGCAATGCTATGCATGAAAAATAAGACAAGACGCAAATATGATAATTATCATATAGGGTTCCAAAGCTTATCCACACATTTCAAATTTTTGGTAGATTTATAGTATATTGTATGAAATTATAGCCTCTTACAATAATGGCCAATTATCGGGGGGTGTTGGTTGCTTCGGGGGAGGATCGATAAATTGTCAAATAATCAAAATCAAGACACACAAGATAATTTATTTTATCCGGACCACGGTCGGGTTTTAAAACGCAAGAGCGTACTGTGGCCTGCTTTTATCCATATTAACGGTCATAAATTTTCATGCCAAATAAGGAATTTGTCAGTAGGCGGGATGAGAATTAAATTAGATATTCCTTTCAAAGACGGCATTAGTGGTATTGTCGAAATTCCTAGATATAATCTTAAGTTAGATGCTAAAATAGCTTGGCAATCGGATGCGTTTTTTGTTCTGCAATTTTTAGATGATCATGATATCGTTCGTGAGCAATTCAACGAGGGCGCGGCAATCGTTGGTGTTGACGCCATTCGACTAATGGATACGCTCAATTAATTTCACCTTCTATCACCCTACATTAAACCTTTGATTTCGATGATTTATCTATATATGTAGTGATATTAAGACACATAAATGGGTGCTTCATGCAGGATTCGCTATATTTTTTATTATTTTTTATCTCCGCAGGTGTTCTATGGTTTTTACTGCCTTTCTGCATCAGAAAGATTCAGACTTTTCATCTCAAATTTAAATGTGCCCAAAGGCGCGCTATAGTGCTGACATTTGACGACGGACCAAGCCAAACACTTACACCTCGTTTGATCGATTATCTTGAGCAGCATGACGTGCGCGCAACATTTTTTGTATTAGGATCTAGAGCAGAAAAAAATCCAACCATTATAGCGCGCATGAAGCAATGCAAACACGTTGTTGGTGGCCATTCCTATAAGCACCTGAATGCATGGCGTAGCTTTCCCGCAGCTAGCCTTAAAGATATTGCCCAGGGGATGAAGGTGATATCCTCATCTGCAGACGAAAATAAACTCTTTAGACCGCCGTTTGGTAAAACCACCCTCTTATCCTTGCTTTTTGTTTTTCTCAAAGGCATTAAAGTATCATGGTGGACAATAGACCCAAAAGATTCCCTTGAAAATCCAGCGTCGCACCAAACTGTGCTCGACAAACTTCGCAAAGGGAATGGCGGCGTGGTTCTATTGCATGATTGGGACGACTATCCAACGCCAAATCACGATGAGTATGTAATGGGTCTCGTTGAAAAAATAATTACTATGGCAAAGGCAGAAGGATACCATTTTGCAACGGTTGATGAGGTCTAGATGACTGGAATAAATAAACAGAAAAAAATATTGGCCGTTTCCTCTAGTGGAGGACACTGGGTCCAGTTAATGCGACTGCGACCAGCGTGGGATGATTGCACAACATCCTACCTGACCACTGAAGTTACCTATAAAGCTGATGTGTTAAGCTATGCAAGTGAGCGCGGCTTACAGCAACCTGCATTTTACACCACAGTCTTAGCCTCTCGTTGGAGCAAACTAAAACTCCTACGGCAGCTATTTGAAGTTATGTATATTGTCCTACGTGTCAGGCCAGACATAATCATATCCACTGGCGCATCGCTTGGATTTTTTGCTTTTAAGATAGGACAACTGATAGGCGCAAAAACCATCTGGGTGGATAGCATTGCCAACGTTGAACAAATATCTCTCACGGGTGAGAAGGTTAAAAATTGCTCTGATGTCTGGCTAACGCAGTGGCCTCACCTTGCCGAGACCGACCCTAAAAACACCACAAAAGAGAAAAAGCCAGAATTTTGGGGAGCTAGCTTATGATTTTCTTAACCGTTGGCAGCGAACTCGTTTTCAATCGAATGGTCAAGGCGGTTGACGAGTGGGCATTTGAGAATAAAATTTCTACAATTATCGCCCAAACAGGTATTTCTAGCGATAGTGATTATCAGCCTAAAAATATGACAGCAAAGTCCCTTATTTCTCCTGCTGAATATAATCAATATTGCCGCGATGCAGATTTCCTGATCGCACATGCGGGTATGGGCTCCATTATTACGGCTCTGACAACGGGAAAACCGATTGTTATAATGCCAAGACGGGAAAAATTTAAAGAAACACGAAACGACCACCAAGTAGCCACGGCAGAACGATTTTCATCACGCGAAGGCATATTCGTTGCTATGAATGAGGACGGTATTGCTAAGGCTATACAAGAGGCTCAGGACTTTGTCGCTCAGGGAAAAATGCAAGTAACTGGCGCCTTTGCACCGCAAGACTTTACAGATAAATTAGCCCAGTATATCGCATCCTGTTAATGCCATCGGTCTACACTGATATTCGTACAGATCATAAATCAAAACTGATAACTAAATAGCACCCTCAGATATTTCCGCTATAATCTCCAAGTTGGGTTTGGGGCAATCCCCTTAATATCAATAAGGATTTTACTATCCTTAGATATTCTTTGATAATCTTGTGATGTAAGTAGCTTAAATTGATCATGAGCAACCGCCACAATTATTGCATCGTATTTTTTTGTCCCTTGGAAAGGATCAACAATGATCATATTATCAATCGCACCTGCGTCTTCCACCCATGGATCTTAAATGTCTATATTTACACCATATGCGACAAGTTCTTGAACAATATCAACAACTTTTGTATTACGAATATCAGGACAGTTTTCTTTAAACGCCAAGCCTAGCATCAAAATATTTGCATTTCTAATGACCTTACCAGCCATTATCATTTCTTTAATGGTTTTTTCTGCAATGTATTTTGCCATGCTATTATTAATTTGGCGCGACGCCAAAATTAAATTTGGGCTATAGCCCATTTCTTTTGCTTTGTGCGTTAGATAATAGGGATCTACACCAATACAATGCCCACCAACAAGACCCGGTGACAGTTTGATAAAATTCCACTTTGTAGCTGCAGCGTCGATTACTTCCTTAGTGTCTATACCCATTTGGTCGAAAATAAGTGCCAATTCGTTGATAAGAGCTATATTAACATCACGTTGCGTATTTTCGATAACTTTCGATGCCTCTGCTACTTTAATACTTGATGCAAGATGTGTTCCCGCTGTGATAATAGAACGATACAATGCATCAACTTTTAACGCTATTTCAGGTGTCGACCCTGAAGTTACTTTTAAAATGTTGGTTACCGTATGTAGCTTATCCCCTGGATTAATGCGTTCTGGTGAATATCCTGCAAAAAAATCTATATTAAATTTAAGCCCAGATATTTTTTCAATTTCAGGGACACAAATATCTTCAGTCACACCTGGATATACAGTAGATTCATAAATAACAATATCTCCAGAACTTACCACTTCTCCAACCATTCTTGACGCCATAATCAAGGGGCTTAAATCTGGTCTATTCTCACTATCAATAGGTGTGGGGACAGTGACAATGTAGATATTGCAGTTTTTGGTATCTTGAGGAGATATTGTGAATTGAAGATTGCTTGCAACTTTTTTCAAGTTATTTTCGGCCATTTCTAAAGTGCTATCATGGCCTCGGATGAGCTCATCAATCCTATTTTGATTAGTATCAAAACCGATAACAGGTAACCTGTCAGCAAAAGCAACAGCTAACGGCAAGCCAACATAGCCTAAACCAATAATGCATATCTTATCCATTTTATCCCTCATCTTCCTTCGAAAAAACAATGTACTAATATTTAATAATGAGTAAACCCATCATTTTACAACACATCTACTGGTTTTTCATTAAGCCCTTGCGCCAATCACTCATCTCAACAGAGAACTCACTCATAATCCTCTCACAATCAAGCATGGAATATGCGGGGCGCGCCGCTGGTGTTGGATAGTCGGCTGTCGTGATTTCATTGACCAATACTTTGTGTGGTAGCCTGTTAAGCTTTTCTGCTTGGCTGAAAATTTCTTTTGCAAAGCCTGCCCATGTGGTCATCGGCGTGCCGCAGTAATGGTATAACCTCTGTTTTATAGTAGCCCCCGCAGCGCGTTGCTGAAGTATTGATAGTATCGTTGCTGCTAAATCACCGGCATAAGTGGGGCCGCCGAACTGATCTGCGACCACGCCAAGTTCAGTGCGCTCTTGCCCCAAACGCAACATAGTCTTTACAAAATTGTTACCATATTCACTGAAGACCCATGACGTTCTGAGCGTTATATAATCAGCACCACTGGCCGCCACGTTAGCTTCGCCTTCAGCTTTGGTTTTGCCGTAGACGCTATTAGGCGCTATTGGATCCGATTCTTTGTAAGGCTCAGTGTTTGTACCATCAAAAACATAGTCGGTGGAGACATGCACCATGAATGCGCTTGTGAGTGCGCAGTTATCCGCCAAATATTTTGCGCCCAACGCATTGATAGCCTGTGCAGTCTCTTGCTCGCCTTCGGCTTTATCCACGGCTGTATAAGCCGCCGCATTGATGACAACATCAGGCTTAAACTTAGCAAATGCAGCCTGCACACTCACCTTTGACGTAATGTCTAAATCTTTATAGTCAGTGGCCAGAATTTCCCATTCTGCTGGCGCGCGGTCAAGAAAACACTGCCCCAATTGGCCGTCGCACCCTGTGAGTAAAATTTTCATGAAAATAGCTCTTGGAAACTATTACCTAATGCATCCTTTTCCGACAGTTTAGGGTCGTCAATCGGCCATTCAATACCAACTTGAGGGTCGTTCCATATGAGGCACCCTTCGTCAGAAGGGTCATAATAATCCGTGCATTTATATTCAAAATCCGCCGTGTCTGACAAAGTGACAAAGCCATGCGCTAGGCCGGGCGGCACCCAAAATTGTTTTTTATTATCTTCCGATAATATGACACCAGCCCAAGCTCCAAAGGTCGGTGACCCTTTTCTGATATCCACAGCCACATCAAACACTTCACCGCTCACCACACGCACAAGCTTGCCTTGCGCTTTTGTTTTTTGAAAATGCAAACCTCGCAGAACACCTTTGCTTGAGCGTGAATGGTTATCTTGCACAAAAGCAAGGTCAATACCCGCAAGCTCGCGGTATCTTTCAGCCTGAAATGTCTCGAGAAAAAACCCGCGATTGTCGCCAAACACTTTGGGTTCAATAATGACAGCACCGTCAACTTTGGTGGGGATAACCTGCATTATTTGTAACCCTCGGCAACACGCCTTAAATATTGGCCGTAGCCTGTTTTATCCAGAGCCGTCGCGCGCGCGATCAACTCTTTTGTTGAGAGCCAGCCTTTTTGATACGCTATCTCTTCAAGACAAGCCACTTTAAAGCCTTGGCGTTTTTCAATGGTTTGAACAAAGTGACCCGCTTCCATCAGGCTGTCATGCGTGCCCGTGTCGAGCCAAGCAAAGCCGCGACCAAGCAGGCTGACATTCAAATCACCGCGATCAAGGTAGGCACGGTTTACATCAGTAATCTCAAGTTCACCTCTTGGCGATGGTTTGATATTTTTGGCTATATCAATAACTTCATTGTCATAAAAATAGAGACCCGTTACCGCATAATGCGATTTAGGTGCTTTCGGTTTTTCTTCGATGCTGATGGCTTTACCGGCCTCATTAAACTCAACAACACCAAAACGCTCAGGGTCAGTGACGTGATAGCCAAAAACAGTAGCGCCAGATTGCTGAGCAACAGCCAATTCAAGCTTTTCTGTAAAATGCTGGCCAAAGAAAATATTATCGCCGAGCACGAGGCTCACGTTATCGTCGCCAATAAAGTCTTCGCCAATGAGAAAGGCTTGCGCAAGGCCATCCGGTGAGGGCTGGATTGCATAGGAAAATGACACGCCAAACTGTGCACCATCACCGAGCAAACGTTTATACCCCGGCATATCTTCCGGTGTAGAAATAATAAGAATTTCATTGATGCCAGCCAGCATTAAAACGGATATCGGATAATAAATCATCGGCTTGTCATAAATTGGCAAAAGCTGCTTGGATACGCCAAGTGTGATAGGGTGCAATCGTGAGCCAGATCCGCCAGCGAGAACTATACCTTTATATTTTTTTGTCATATCTGATCCTAAAGTTTACCCAAGACGTTCCAGCTGGTAGTCACCACTCAAAACTCTAGACCACCACTGCTCATTATTTAAATACCATTCTACAGTTTTTTGCATACCTGTCTCAAATGTTTCTTCCGGCACCCAACCTAATTCCTTTTGAATTTTTGTCGCATCAATCGCATAGCGCAGGTCATGGCCTGGGCGATCTTTAACAAAAGTGATCAAATCCCTGTAATTGGATATACCCTCAGGCTTGTTGGGAGCTAGCTCTTCCAGTAGATCACAAATCGTATACACGACGGTTAGATTAGTTTTTTCATTGTGGCCGCCTATATTATAGGTCTCGCCTACCAAGCCATCAGTGGCCACCTTATAAAGGGCTCTGGCATGGTCTTCAACATAGAGCCAGTCCCTGATTTGCTGTCCGTCGCCGTAAACAGGCAGCGCCTTGCCAGCAAGGGCGTTCAAAATGATGTGTGGGACAAGCTTTTCCGGAAAATGGCAAGGGCCATAATTATTGGAACAGTTGGTAACAACCACTGGCAGGTCAAATGTCCTATGCCAAGCCCGCACGAGATGGTCGGAGCTCGCCTTGGACGCTGAATAAGGCGAGCTGGGGTCATAAGATGTCGTTTCTAAAAATAAGTCCTCGGTGCCCTCGAGATCACCGTATACTTCATCAGTGGAAATATGATGAAACCGAAAGGCTGCTTTTTTGTCGCCGCTGAGGGTTTGCCAGTAATGGCGCGCCACATCGAGAATGACATAGGTGCCAACAATATTGGTTTGAATAAACTCGCCTGGACCATCAATCGAGCGATCAACATGCGATTCTGCTGCCAGATGCATAACAACATCAGGCTGGAAACTATCAAAGGCTTCAATGAGGGCTACTTTATCACAAATATCAATCTGGGCAAAACTATAGTGATCTGACTTGCTGGCTGCTTGCACAGAATCCAAATTACCCGCATAAGTAAGTTTATCAACATTTAAAACATGGTGGTCAGTATTGGAAATAATGTGCCTTATCACAGCACTTCCAATGAACCCCGCACCACCTGTAATCAAAAAATTCATCAACGCCCCCTAAAGCTCAGAGTTTTATTTATCCTCACACCATAACTAAAGAATATTTACACATATTAAAAGCATCTAATTCACTGAATAGGCTTTATTCACAAAGATATAGGCCTTGCGAGGGTAAAACAATCACTTCACAACCATAACACTTTCAGTGATGTGGCAAGAGACATCACAACGCTAGTATGTCGTCATCTTATTATAAAAAGTGTGCAGGCCGCCTTGATACCGGCCAATATCTACAATAGAGTTTTTCTAACCTTTCATGAAGTTATAACATGGTCACTTATACTGTGAACAGGATAGGCCCTAAAACTTCATGGTTAGTGAATTATCGGAAGGCCGAATTCGCTCAATATCAAATGATGGTCGCTTGGAAGCCCTAACCCTTTTCATTTCATTCATATCTGGTTGGGGCATGGATATTGTATTATCATTGTTAACACACCTCACTCCGCCCTTTCGAAAATACCCATAACTGCGATGGCAGGTATCTACAATTCCATGCCCCATCATCGTAGCGGTATATAATGAGCCAAAAAATTTCTTTGCATTCCCTGCAAATTGGTGTCTACAACTGTATAGAGTTATGTTGTTTTTCTTGCGACGAGGCCACAATTCTTGCCTTGCTTTTCTCAACATCTTGGATGCTTGCTTAATCAGATAATCGTCTTTTCCTTGAATCTTAAATATATAAATTTTTTCCAAAATTGTGCTAAAATATTTTATATGATCTGAATCAAATTTTTCTAGATTGAGTGTCCGGTATTCACCGTGGCTGCGACCATTTGTTTCTTTAGCATTTTTCACTCTGATATAGGGTCTTCCATTTTCATACTGAATTTTGTCATTTTCAACTTTTAACCATTCACAAGGCCTGAACCCTAGGTGGGGCGTACTGTAAAATAATGCTACTGCCATAGGTGCATATTTTCTGCCTTGTTGTGTATATTCATGTAGCTTATTTATAATTTTTAATGATTCTTCATCACTTATATTTTTTGCCCTGAGAGAAGAACCCGCCGACCCCCTTTTTTTATACTTTGAAACATCAATATTTTTGATTTGATCTAAAATATTTTCAATAATTAGTAGTTTCCTAGGGTTATGCTTTTTTGCTTCTTCAGCTTGAATTAATAGCCAAGCGGAGGCCGCCGCCTTATAAGTACGGAAAGTGCTGTATGACCAAATACCATATTTTCTTTCCATCCACTCGGGCCAAGAAACTGGATCTCCAGCATGTTTTATAATGCTATTAACTCTTCTTTTATATTGGTCAAGTGTATCTTCGGTTTTAGTTGTTGTCTCTACGCCAAACATTTATCTCTCCTTTTGCTGTAATCAGTGCAAAGGAATAGTACCTGCCTCAATTGAAAATATGGTTTTATCCATTATATTACGGTGTTTTTGGCGAGGTCACAGGCTCAAAGTTTTTATAAATACCTATTTAAACAATTACATAGCATAAATTTACCAAATACTTGTTTTGAGGAAACTAAAACTATCGATGTCACTAATTCAGATACAAAAACCTCAGTAAGACATAAAATTGCACTTCGAAGGGCTTCCATTACCAGAGTCATTGGCGCAAGCGACCACTCGCACGCCAATATCTACATAGCGAAGTCAAAGCAACTACGCCCTTCACCCAAAAAATGCTGAATGGCGTCAAGCCCCCTTGATTGTCCGTCGTCATATAAATTGGAACAAGTCAGCCTTTAAAATAAGAGAGGCTTTGATCTCTGGTTGTTGTTAATATTAAGCGGCTTTTCCGCGCTCTAATGAGGAATTATTATCACTTTATGTGATAACTGACAAGAAGGGTGGTGGTGGGCCCGGAGGGACTCGAACCCCCGACCAATCCGTTATGAGCGGATGGCTCTAACCAGCTGAGCTACAGGCCCTAACCACGAGCGCTTCTTTAGCAAAGGATTACCAACCTTGGTAGCTAAAAATGCATTAATTTGAAAATAAGTGCGTTTTTTATTCTTTTGCCAGCTTTTCAAGCGCCTCACCCGTCAGGCGAAACACCGTCCAGTCTTCCATCGGCTCCGCGCCCAAGCTTTTATAAAAATCAATGGCTGGCGTGTTCCAATCACGCACCCACCACTCGAAACGACCACAGCCCCGCTCTAAAGCAAGCTGTGCTAGATGCTTTAATAAAGCTTTGCCAGCGCCCGACCCGCGTGCCTCGGGAATGACAAACAGGTCTTCAAGATAAAGCCCGCGTCGCCCTAAAAAGGTTGAATAATTATGGAAAAAAAGCGCAAAGCCAATCGGCTCGCCCGCACGCTCAGCGATAACCACTTCAGCTTGCGGCTTATCTCCAAAAAGACTTGTGGCAATATCCTCATCTGTGGCAACAGCCTCACCCTCTAGCTTTTCATAGACCGCCAGCTGGTAAATAAATTGACGGATCAGCGCACAATCTTCAATCGTGGTACTGCGAATATTAATCTTGGGCATTCAAGCAACCACTTCTATAAATTGTTGATATCATCTTTCAGCTTTTCAGCCTTATCAGTGACGATACGCTCTAAAACCTCAATACGGGCTTCTAAGGCATCAATGCGCGCGCTGCTTTGCTCAGTGCCAGAATTACTGTGATTTTCTTTATGCTTTAGCCAGCTTTTAAACATGCTGGCTAGCGCGCCGATCACCACAACGAAAACTACAAATTCAAATACATGCATCACTTTCCTCCTCGCAATATTTATTATCCATAAGATATGAGCATGAAAGGTACAATCTTCAAGGGAGCTTGATTAAATCTTATTGCCCACAAAGTTTAAACGTTCAAGTGCCCCAATCTATTATAGAATGAGTGGGGCTTTCACGCTTCGCGCGGCGGGCCTTGCCCTTGCCTTGAAGCTAAAGCTTCTTCGGATTGGGGCTTAAATTATCAAAATCGAGTATGAAATCCGCAGGGAACGTGTTCCCAAGGCAAGCGCGACTGCGCGCCCGAAGGGGTAAAATAATAACCTATAAAAAAGGCGGCCAATTGGCCGCCTTTTAATTTATGTATCAAGAAAGCTTCTAAGCTTTCGCGATCTGCTTGGGTGCTTAAGCTTTCTAAGCGCCTTGGCCTCAATTTGCCTGATACGCTCACGCGTAACGCTAAACTGTTGCCCCACTTCTTCCAGCGTGTGATCCGTATTCATTCCGATACCGAAACGCATACGCAAAACCCGCTCTTCACGGGGCGTAAGAGACGCTAGAACCCGTGTAGTGGTTTCCCGTAAATTAGACTGAATAGCCGCATCCACTGGCAAGATTGCGTTTTTATCCTCAATGAAATCACCAAGATGGCTATCTTCTTCGTCACCGATTGGTGTCTCTAAGCTGATAGGTTCTTTAGCAATTTTCATAACCTTGCGAACTTTATCAAGCGGCATGGATAGTCGCTCTGACAGCTCTTCTGGCGTGGCTTCACGGCCAATTTCGTGCAGCATTTGGCGACCGGTGCGCACCAGCTTGTTGATCGTCTCGATCATATGCACTGGAATACGGATGGTGCGGGCCTGATCAGCGATTGAGCGCGTGATAGCCTGCCTGATCCACCATGTAGCATAAGTGGAGAATTTATATCCGCGACGATATTCAAATTTATCCACAGCCTTCATCAAGCCAATGTTACCCTCTTGGATAAGATCAAGGAATTGCAGACCGCGATTAGTATATTTTTTAGCAATAGAGATAACCAAACGCAGATTGGCTTCCACCATTTCTTTTTTGGCTATACGGGCTTCTTTCTCACCCTTTTGCACAGTGTGCACAATACGTCGAAACTCTTCGACCTGAAGACCTGTGCGGTCAGATATTTCAGCCACTTGTTGACGGATATTGAGAATCGCACTGCCTTCATTTTCAGAAAAAGCAGCCCAGCCTTTAGCTTTTAGAGTTTTAATATGGTCGAGCCAGTCTTCATTAAGCTCTTTGCCAACATATTCTTCTAGGAAGGATTTGCGTGTCACCTTGTGACGTTCGGCTAACCGCAGCAAGCGCCCACCAAGAGTTAGCAAGCGCTTGTTCAGCCCGTAAAGTTCGTCAACAAGTTCTTCGATGCGTTGGTTGTTAAATTTAACAGCACTTACCTGCTCGTTCAGCTCAACCTGAAGCTTTTTAAAGCGACGCTCTTGCGTAGTGCTCAAACCCTCGCCTTTTTTGGCAGCCTCCATGCGCTGCAACTGCAACTTTGCATATTTTTTATACGTTGACGTAATAGCTGCAAATTTCACTAATGTTTCAGGCTTTAAGTGCTCTTCCATCGCTGAAAGGGACATGATGTTTTCATCGTCAACTGAAGTATCTTCTTCTTCAGTTGCTGCTTCACCCTCAGCGCCCTCTGCGCCGTCTGCGTCCTGTTCGCCCTCTTCGCCATCCTTGCCCTCGGCATCTTTTTCAGCTTCGTCTACTATAACAGTTGGTTTGACGACTATCGGCCGGGTTGGGTTGCTCGGGTTTTCATGGTTTTGTGGATTATTCTCAGCTGTAGCAACTGGCTTGCCAAGTGTAGCATCCAAATCAATGATGTCTCGAAGAAGCAATTCTTCATCATTTAATCGTGTAGACCAATCAATGATAGCGCTAAAGGTTAGCGGGCTTTCGCAAAGCCCTGCAATCATGGCTGCTCGACCTGCTTCAATTCTTTTGGCAATCGCGATCTCGCCTTCACGACTGAGGAGCTCTACAGAGCCCATTTCGCGCAGATACATGCGAACAGGGTCATCAGTGCGATCAGCCGTTTCGGCTTTTTTCACAGGCGCATCTACTATCTCGGTGGAAGCCTTGGCTTCTTTTCCCGCTGGCTCTTCTTCATCTTCTTTTTCTTTATCTGATTCTTCATCGGTGACGTTGATGCCCATGTCATTCATCATGGTCATTATGTCTTCGATCTTTTCAGAAGATACTTCATCCTGCGGCAAAGTATCATTAAGCTCTTTATAAGAAATATAGCCGCGCTTTTTGGCTTTGGCGATCATCGCCTTGACAGCCTCTTCTATATTTACAACAGGCTTTTCACCTTCGTCTTTTTTTGCAGTCTCAGTTTTTGTAGGCTTCTTTGCCATAATATAGCGTCCTCCGGCTCAGAGTTTATTTACAAAACCCCGCCGACTCAGTTAATTATAAATTACGAATCGATTCGCGCAAAGATTCCACGAAATGACAAATTTCTCAACACATTAAAGTGTACTTATGCGATTCGATGCCAATCCGTAGTGGTCAATTGTTGCTTCTTTGCCCAAAATCTCTTCAAAAGCCTTCTGTGCCGCCATGAATCGCTTTTGATTCTGTTCGTTCATATCTCGGCCAAATTCTTGCTCTGCTTGCTTAAATTCTTCTAGAGCAGGGCCGATTCGCTGATATCGGGCAAGAGTATGTGCGAATCCGGTCTCCGCATCGGCAAGGGCGGCATCAGGTCCGACAAACCAATCTTGTTCTATATGCGAAATAACTTCGCTCATTTCAGGCGCCAGCCCCGCTTTGTCGATATGGTTGGCCACCGCTTCGAAATCAAGCACATCCCTTTCATGGGCCAAATCAAGCACAGCCTCTTGCAAGGCTTTTAATTTTGGCTGCGTGAATGTGATATCGGCAAAATCTTCAAGATGCGTCACCAAAAGCTCAGGATGATGCAGCATTGTCAAAATAAGAAGCTCTTCAAGTCGCGCCGTTACAGCAGCCACGCCACCGCCTCTACCAATCGCTGTGGTTCCAAGTTTACTTTTTGGCTCGGTCCAGCGCGCCATCTTGCCCTTGCCTTTTGCGCCGCCAGGTTTTCGGCCCGCTGATTGAATTTGCCAAAAGAGGTCTTTCAAGCGTCGGCCATATTCACTCATATAAAGCTTTTTAACTTTTTCGTCGGCAATGTCGCCCAGAGCTGAGAACATTTTAGTTTCAAGCCCTGCACGTCTCTCTGGTGTGCTGGTATCCGCACCTTCGAGCAAATGACCCCACAGCGTATCCACCAGTGGACTGGCCTTATCAATTAGCCCCTCCATCGCCTTACGGCCTTCTTTTTGTACCAAGCTATCGGGGTCTTCCCCTGCGGGCAGCAAAACAAAACGTAGTGACTTGCCTGGTGTTAAGAGAGGTAAGCTGCGCTCTGCTGACCTCGTGGCCGCACGAAGGCCAGCTTTATCACCATCAAAACTGAGCACGGGCTCATCAGCCATTTTCCACAACAGTTTCATCTGGTCTTCAGTGAGTGCAGTGCCAAGCGGCGCGACCGCATAAGCTATGCCAAACTGAGCTAGCGCTATGACATCCATATAGCCTTCAACCACCAAAATTGTGCCGCCTTCATACGCCGCCTGCCGCGCAGACTGGAAATTATAAAGATTGTGGCCTTTATGAAAAAGCGGCGTTTCAGGTGAATTGAGATATTTAGCCTTGGCGTCTTTATCCAGCGCACGACCACCAAAAGCAATGACATGCCCGCGCTTATCGCTAATGGGGAACATCAAGCGATTGCGAAAACGGTCGTAACTTTCCCGTCCGTCATCAGGCTTGATCAGCATGCCTGTTTCAATGAGTTGCGCCTCGCTAAATTTACGCGAGAGCATCGCCTGTTTAAGCCCATCACGGCGGCCCGGTGCATAGCCCATACGAAATTGTTTCACAGTATCAGCTTTTAGGCCCCGGTTTTTTACATAGGCTAAAGCATCACTACCAACTTGTGCCTGTAATTGCTCTTCATACCAGCCTGTTACAGCTTCCATTACATCATAAAGTGTTGAGCGTTCTTTTTGCTTTTCAATGTCTTCTCGAGAAAACTTTGGCAGATCCATGCCAGCTTCGCCTGCAAGACGTTCGACAGCTTCGGGAAATTCCACCCCCTCGGTACCCATGATAAAATCTATAGCGCCACCGTGGCTGCCACAGCCAAAACAGTGATAAAATTCTTTTTGGTCATTAACGGTAAAAGACGGTGTTTTTTCACTATGAAAAGGACATAGCCCAGAAAATTCGCGCCCCGCCCGCACTAGTTTAACCCGACGTCCAACAATATCAGACAGAGTAATCCGAGTTTTTAGTTCATCAAGGAATTCAGGTGTGAAACGCATCTCTGTCCTTATAGATGATGTTAAAAACATCATGTCCGTAGTGTCACCCTGAATTTATTTCAGGGCCTCCTTAACAACAAATGACAGAAAGGAGATTCTGAAACAAGTTCAGAATGACAGTTTTAAAATGCCATCTAGCTCAAAAGTGCTTTAATAGTTTTCGACGCTTTGGCCATATCCATCTGACCTGCATATTTTTCTTTCAGAACGGCCATACAGCGACCAATATCTTTAAGGCCTTCAGCGCCCAGTTCGTCAATGAGGCCTTTACAAATAGAAGCAACTTCATCATCGCTTAATTGCTTGGGTAAGAAGGTCTCGATAACGGCTATTTCTTCGCGCTCACGCTCAGCCAATTCCAAGCGCCCTGCTTCTTCATAAGCATGAATACTATCATTACGCTGCTTTACCATTTTAACCATGATATCGGTAATTATGGCATCATCATCGCGATTATCAGCATCTTTAGTTCTGAGCTCGATATCACGATCTTTAACAGCAGCAAGTATCAAGCGAACCGTTCCTAGTTTGCACTTTTCTTTAGCGCGCATCGCGTCTTTCATTGCCGTTGTTAACTCATCCCGTAGCATAACTGCCCCCTTAAGTGACCCATACGATTTATCGCCAAGGCGATTCGGCTGGATGGATATTCTAATACACATAACTTATAAATATTCTCAACACCTCATTTAAGTCTTTGAAAGAAATCAGTTATTTAAACTGCTCTTTTCCTTGACTAGCCAATCCTTTTTATATAGGTTCCGGCCAATTTACGAGGTCTTTAAAATACCCTTCAACACGGCTAAATAGCCTCTGCAAGCTTGGGTGACAAGTACTTTGTTTAACGCCTTATAGGAGATGCCTGCGCAATGACCAACGCCCCAAGCCTACCTGTTGCTCCTCCGTCATCAGATATTACAGCTGTTCTTATACTATCAGATGGCACAGTTTTTTGGGGATATGGTTTAGGGAGTGAAGGCGATGTCAGAGGTGAAGTTTGCTTTAACACCTCTATCACTGGCTATCAGGAAATTCTGACCGACCCAAGTTACGCAGGTCAAATCATTACCTTTACGTTTCCGCACATTGGCAACATAGGTACTACAGACGAAGATATGGAATCAGATGCTCCAGCCTGTAGCGGTCTCATTATCAGGGACCCCATCACTGACCCATCAAATTTCCGCTCTGAAAGTCATCTCAATGCGTGGCTGAGCAAGAAAGGCCTCGTAGGCATTTGTGGCATCGATACCCGCCGCCTAACCCGCTATATTCGCGATAATGGCGCACCAACAGGTGTGATAGCCCATTCTAAAAATGGTACATTTGATTTGCCTACCCTGCTGAAAAAAGCACAAGAATGGCCAGGGCTTGAAGGTATGGACCTCGCTAAAGACGTTACTTGCGACAAAGCTTATGAGTGGCGCGAGACAACATGGAAGCTTGAAGGCGGATATAGTGACCTTAAAGATGCCAAAGCCCATGTGGTGGCCGTGGACTATGGTGCCAAGCGCAACATCCTACGCTGTCTAGCTGAAACTGGTGCCCGCGTAACCGTTGTTCCGGCGACAGCTTCCTTCGATGAAATTATGGCCCTGAAACCCGATGGTATTTTCCTCTCT
>CBFDBT010000038.1:0-17987 GCA_965603115.1 uncultured Alphaproteobacteria bacterium | reverse complement strand
CACCAAAACCTCTCGTAGTGCCTGCAGGTGTACCAAGACGTATGCCAGACGTAACAAAAGGCTTTTCAGGATCAAAGGGCACACTATTTTTATTACAGGTGATATGAGAATGCTCTAACGTTTCATCGGCAGCTTTACCCGTTATAGATTTAGGCCGCAAATCAACGAGGATCACATGCGTATCTGTGCCACCTGAAACAATATCAAATCCATTTTGTTCTAAACGCGCTGCCATGGCTTGTGCATTTGCCACAACTTGAGCAGAATAGGTTTTAAACTCAGGGCGTAGCGCTTCGCCAAAAGCTACAGCTTTAGCAGCAATGGCATGCATCAAAGGCCCACCTTGCAGACCTGGAAAAACAGCAGAATTTATCTTTTTGGCAACATCCTCATTATTTGTGAGTATCATGCCACCGCGTGGGCCTCGAAGAGTTTTATGAGTCGTGGTTGTCACAACATCAGCATAAGGCAGCGGGCTTTCGTGTGCTCCGCCAGCAACCAGCCCAGCAAAGTGGGCCATATCCACAAATAAATAAGCCCCTACTTTATCAGCTATCTCGCGAAAACGTTTAAAGTTAATTGCTCTTGGGTAAGCTGAGCCACCTGCAATGATAATTGATGGCTTGTGTTCAATAGCTAAAGCCTCAACCTGATCGTAATCAATGAGCGCATCCTCGCGGCGCACGCCGTATTGTACAGCCTTGAACCATTTTCCAGAAAGCGCTGGCGCTGCACCGTGGGTTAAATGACCACCAGCATTGAGCGCCATACCCAAAATAGTATCACCCGGCTTTACAAGTGCTAACATGACAGCACCGTTAGCCTGAGCACCAGAATGGGGTTGTACATTCACATATTCGCAGCTAAACAATTGCTTAGCGCGTTCAATTGCAAGACTTTCTGCAACATCTACATACTCGCAGCCCTGATAATAACGTCGCCCAGGATACCCTTCAGCATATTTATTGGTCAAGACTGAGCCCTGCGCTTCTAGCACAGCTTTTGATACAATATTTTCAGAAGCTATAAGTTCAATTTGAGTTCGCTGGCGGTGCAATTCACCATTTAGAGATGCCAGCAATGCTGCGTCTGTTTTGGCCAAATCATCTGTAAAAAACCCGGCTTGGGTAAAATCCGTCATCGTTAAAAAGTCCTTATATCGTTTCCCTGCGCTTACGTCGCTATCAGGTTATAAATTTATGGTAAAATAATTCTCGGTAATACTAAATTTTCGCAACCCGCCGCTCATGCCTGCCACCTTCAAACTCGGTTCCAAAAAAGGCATCAAGGCAATCGAGTGCAATCTCGGTACCAATAAGGCGGGCCCCGAGCGCCAAAACATTCGCATTGTTATGTTGGCGAGACAATTTGGCCATCAATCCATTTTGGCAAAGCGCAGCACGCGCCCCTTTATGTCGATTAACAGCAATAGAAATGCCTATTCCAGAGCCGCAAATTGCTACACCTTTACTAGCCACATTATCATCCATGGCCTTACCTAAAGCATGCCCATAATCAGGGTAATCAACAGAATTCTCAGAATCTGGCCCAAGGTCTAAAACTTCAAAGCCCTTACCTTCGAGATAATTCTTTACGAATTGTTTCATTTCAAAACCTGCATGATCACTGGCGATTGCAACAATTTCATTTGTCATATTGTCATATATTCCTTGTTTAAAAAGGTTTCTCAAACTTGATATTGCTATTACCATAGGAGAGTTGCGATTGCCATGTGCATTTTAAGGAAAATTGAATCCCGCTGATATCCCCAGCACCAAATATGAGATTTTCGCTGGTATCACTGTTAAACTTCAATAATTGGAAAAATTAACCAGAAAGTTCTAGGATATTTTAGTTAATTAAAAAATATCTCCAACATTTCCCTTATCAAGAGATTAAATACACCTTGCTAATTCTCATGAAAGCTGCATTATTCGCCTTTTTTTTATAAATATTTAGAATACTTTGGGGGTATTTCCATGATTGATGACACAATATTGCAAACGGACTCTGATAAATTACTGGAGTTGTCGTCACAAATTGTCATTGCGTATTTAGGCAATAATTCCCTAGAATCAAAACTGCTTCCAGCTGTCATTCAAACTGTACACACCACACTTTTGGATTTGCGTAATAGTGGAGAGTCCATATCCTCTCCGCGAAATAAACCGGCCGTCCCAATCAAAAAATCAATAACAGATGACTATATTATCTGCCTCGAAGACGGCAAGAAGCTTAAAATGATGAAACGGTATCTACGATCAAAATATAATCTTAGCCCGCAGCAGTATCGCTCGAAGTGGGGATTAGCGCCTGATTATCCAATGGTTTCGCCAAACTATGCAGCACGCAGGTCAAATTTTGCGAAAAAAAATGGACTGGGAAAGAAGAAGGTATAAGCTTGTTATTCTACAACATTAATACGCAATTACACATTGCACATTAGCTTACGGCAATCCAATTCTAAGCTTCAAAACCGCGCTTATTTCGACTTTTCAATGCTGCAGAATCACTTTTTTCTTTCTCGCGATTCATCACATATTTTAGCTTATTTATCGCCAAAGTGCGTAAGTCATTTTGATTGGCGCTCCCTGCTCCAACTATTGAAACTTCTCGCCCAGAAGCAACATCAATAGCCGATACTTTGACAAATTTTCCTTGAGGAATCATTTCAATGATGAACTCTTGTGATTTATCCATAGCACCCCTACTGGATCTTCTCTTAGTTCAATAGTCAGGCCACTAAAGAGCGGCTACAGTTTAAGCTACTCTTTTCAAACTCAGCCTGTCCCATATTTCATTCAAGGCCTCAACCAGCTCTTCCATCATATGGTCACTATGAACTGGTCCGGGAGTGAAGCGCAATCTTTCAGTTCCCTTAGGCACTGTTGGATAGTTAATTGGCTGAACGTATATGCCATATTCATTCAAGAGTGTATCCGTAACTTCTTTACACTGGACAGGGTCGCCCACAAACAAGGGAACAATATGGCTAACAGAATCCATCACCGGCAAGTTTGCTACTTTGAGCATAAGTTTAAGTTTGGCCGCTCTTTCTTGCTGACGATCACGCTCTACCGAGCTTGATTTTAAATGGCGGATACTCGCCAGAGCGCCAGCCGCCAAAACAGGAGAAAGCGCCGTTGTAAAAATGAACCCAGAAGCAAAGCTCCTAATCACATCAACAAGCTTTTTACTGGCGGTGATATAACCACCCATTACACCAAAAGCCTTGCCGAGTGTGCCTTCAATAATATCAACGCGGTGCGCAACGCCATCCCGCTCGGATACACCACCACCATGCTCACCATACATACCAACTGCATGCACTTCATCAAGGTAAGTTATAGCATTATATTTTTCAGCAAGATCACAAATAGCGCCTATAGGTGCAATATCGCCATCCATGGAATAAACAGATTCAAAAGCAATGATTTTAGGTGCATTAATGTCTACAGATTCCAAGAGTTCTTCAAGGTGTTCAATATCATTATGTCGAAATATATGTTTCTCAGCACCTGAATGTTTAATGCCCTGAATCATAGACGCATGATTGAGAGCGTCTGAAAAAACAATACAGTCAGGCAGAAAGCTTGCAAGAGTAGACAGGGTGGCTTCATTGGAAATATATCCAGACGTAAACAAAAGTGCCGCCTGCTTACCGTGCAGACCCGCCAATTCCGTTTCCAGCGTGGTATGATAATGATTGTTTCCTGCAATATTGCGTGTTCCACCAGCACCAGCACCGGTTTCCTCAAGCGCCACATGCATGGCTTCAAGCACCTTGGGGTGCTGCCCCATGCTTAAATAGTCATTTGAGCACCAAACAGTTATGGTCTTGGCATTGTCTCCGGCATCATAACGCGTAGCACGCGGGAAATTACCCCTCTCCCGCATAATATCAGCAAAAACACGATATCGCCCTTCTTGCTGAATAGCTTCAATCGCTTCCGAGAATATTTTTTCGTAATCCATCATCTTATCCATTACTAGAAATCATCCTACACCATTACTGGATATACACCCAAAGGTCCACAGCCATATTGACGCAGATCATATTTTGCAAATTTAATAAATAAGATATTAGCCGTCTTTTCTAGAATTTAACAACAAATAGGCTTCAAATAAGTTAATATTTTTTTCCAGCCTCCACTGCATCATGGCTTTGTCACTAGAATCTAAAAACGCCTGACATTCAGGCGATGCACTAGCTTTGTCAGCGCCTAAGTCTCGAGCACAGGCAGCATTGGAGATAGATTTTTTCTGCCAAAGACTGTCCCCCGGAATAAAACTATACGTCAGACTATTGCGTGAGAGTTGAAGCAAATCAGTATAGGTTACGCCCTGCTCGGTGACAGCCCTCATATATTCATTGGTAATATCAATACGGGAAACACCTTCATCATCAGTAGAAAGAGCCATAGGAACACCAGACTCTTTATAGAGTGCATAAGGATGATCACTACCTTTTATACCAAGGATAGCCTCATTGCTGCTCAGGTTGATCTCTACCATAATCTCATCTTGCGCCATCTTTTTCAGTAATTCTTTAGAGTTATCTTCATGGGCAACAGCTATACCATGACCGATACGTTTAGCGTGCGCGACCTCTATGGCTGAGCGAATATGCGAACGAAGACCATCTGGTGCAACTAGTCCTAGGGTAAGCTCCCCTGCATGGAGACTGACATTTAAGTCACCACCTGCTTCAGCCTCTTTTTTCCAAAGAAAATTAACCATCTGCATATGCTTATCATAATCCGCCATGGCGATAGCGCCATCTTCTGGTGCAACCATATTCAGGCCCACCATTCTGTGATCAGTGCGGGCAAGCTCTGCCCCCAAGATCAACTGGGCAAAAACTTGTGGTAAAGAAAACTCCCGAATGACCTGATGCAAAAAGAGGATATTAACATTGCATCCATTACCAGTATTTTCACAATCCAAAAGCAGGTTTTTTCGTTTTGTCGCCAAATCCAGATGGGCCCTTGCATTGGAAACTAACTGCGGCAATGCCTTGCCAAAAGACCCGCGCATCAAGGCTTTATACAGCCCTGCTATGCTCTTTTCTTTTTCCCCGAAATTAGCAGGCACCATTGATAAGATAGAACCCAATTCCATAGTATGCAGCAATTCAAGATATCCTAAATTTTGAGCAGCCGCACGCGCAGAAAGCTCAGCCAGCATATCTCCAGAGCGTAGCGGGCCACTGCCATACTGATAAAAATTAGCATAATACATCTTGTCAAAAGTCGAGAAAAATTGATCGTGGGCGCTCCAACCATTTGAAGGCTGGAAGCTCCTCATCGACAAAGCATTAATAGTTTTGTCTCTAATCAAACCAGACTGCGTGGCTTGCTTGGCTGATATCTCACAAGCCTTGCCTTTTTCTGGTGGTACAAGCCCAAAGGTTTGTGGATGAATGCATAAACCATCTTCAGCACCCCAAGCGATGTAACTCTCCGCGTATATAGCACCAACTAAATGATTATGCAGATCTCCACCCTTAGGGAATTTCTTTAAAAATGTGCGCAAATGTGGAAGGCTCTTCTTGGCCTCAGAAAACGCATCATTTATGACTAGTTGATCAGCAGACTGACTCATTTCAATAGTGTTTTCCTGCTCAGCATACACATTTAAGGTCATTGTGGCAGCTATGGCCAAGGCTAAATAGGTAGATATGAATTTGGTCATATTATTCTCTCTCATTGTTTCATTTTACAATAAGAGCAAAAGGAAACTTTGAATAGAAGATTCTAGATATCCCTTAAAAACAAAAAGGGCCAACTGGCCCTTTTATAATTCTTTAAGACTAATTTGCCTAAAATGAAAAACGTAACTTATCGGTCCAATAGCGTTCTAAATTACGAAGATTTCTTTTTAACACTTTGAGGTCTTCCATATTCATAAGTTCATCACTCATCAATTCATTCAAGTGGCTTTCATACAAAGTCGATACCATCTCTCTAACTTCATAGCCTTTATCTGTGAGAGATATTCTTACAGCTCGACGGTCATGTTCGCTACTCACATGATAAAGAAACCCCATGACAACAAGTTTTTTAAGATAATAGCTAACATTCGAGCCTTGGTAGTACCCACGTGTCTTAAGTTCTCCAGCCGTTAAATCATTCTCACTAATATTGTGAATAAGCAAAGCTTGAACAGGGTTAAGTGCCGACATGCCCTTGCTATCTAGCTGTTCTTTAATAACATCAAGCAAACGACGGTGTAGTCGCTCAACCAACCCTAAAATATCTAAAAAAAGATCCTGCGGCTTTGTTTCATATTCGTTCATAATCATCCCTTTTCATGCATATCTAAATCAGAGAATTTAAACTGTATAATAAAATATATACATTATTTTACACAATTAATCTAAAAAATATATCAATATTTTGCAATAAATTACCTAAACATGTGATTATTACATCAAAATTTAATACATAATCTTAACAAAACATATTCATAGCTTCTTAAATTTGTGTTAATTTTAGTATAATTTCTATAATGACATTCACAATATTTCCCTTTATGCTGTATAGAACAACAAGCAACTGCTTATAAAGCCTCTAATACCTAGGAACATGTATGTCTGCTAAATATCCAAACACGCGTTTGCGCCGCACCAGAAATTCTGCTTGGTCTCGCAATCTAGTGAGAGAAAATGAACTCAGTGCTCATGACCTAATCTGGCCTATTTTCATCTGTGAAGGTGAAAATAAAAAAATTGAAGTAGCCTCGATGCCAGGGGTATATAGATTAACCATTGACCTAGCTGTTGAAGCCGCAACAAAGGCTGCGGACCTAGGCATTCCATGCCTCGCCCTTTTCCCCTCTACTCCAAAGAATAAACGCAGCGAAACTGCAGAAGAATCGCATAATCCTGAAAATTTAATGAATAAAGCTTTAAGAGCTATCAAAAAGGCTGTTCCGCAAATTGGGCTGCTTGCTGATGTAGCACTCGACCCCTACACAAGCCATGGACAGGATGGTTTGGTTGAAGACGGCATTATTTTGAATGATGAAACGATTGTTCTTTTAAACAAGCAAGCGGTAGAACAAGCCAAGGCAGGCGCTGATATTATTGCCCCTAGCGACATGATGGATGGCCGCATCGGTGAAATTAGAAAAGCTTTAGACGGTGCTGGGTATCATGGTGTTCAAATCATGGCCTATGCTGCTAAATATGCCTCAGCTTTTTACGGACCTTTTCGCGACGCTGTCGGCTCAACAGGCAGCTTAAAAGGCGACAAGAAGACCTACCAAATGGATCCTGCAAATTCTGATGAAGCCCTGCGTGAGATCGAACTCGATATTAATGAGGGTGCTGACAGCATAATGGTTAAACCCGGAATGCCATATCTTGACATTGTTCGCCGCGCTAAAGACACTTTTAGTGTTCCTACCTTTGCCTATCAAGTCAGTGGTGAGTACGCCATGCTCGTAGCTGCAGCTGACAATGGCTGGCTCGACAGGCAATCAGTTATTATGGAAAGCTTAATGGCGTTTAAACGCGCCGGGGCCAGCGGAATTTTGACCTATTTTGCCATTGAAGCTGCGGAAATATTAAAAGAGTCCAAATAACTTTTTGATTACCATCAGCCGCGTGTCCACAGTAAAACCTCTTATTTTTACTGATTAATGGTACCTTAACTATATTATAGTTAAATTAGCTAAAATTATTCCTATTAGGGGCATAGTTGATGGTTATAGCGAAATCTAATAAATCTAATGTAGAATCTCTGATTGAGATGATAACAAGTTTGCCAAAGAATAAGGATGGAATTCCTTTAAAAGAAGCCTTTGACCCAATGACACTACCCCAACTCCTGCCCTATTACCTACTCGGAAAAATGTCAAAACCTGGTAGTGTAATCGTCAAAATTTCAGGGGAAAAATTAAATGAAGTCTATAGTAGCCCATTAACAGGCCTGAATATATATGACATCATGTCAGGCGTAGAAAAAGAATTTGTCGCAAATCTTCATAAGACTATGCTTGAACGACCGTGCGGAGTTCACACCACCCGTCAATTAAAAAAAGAAACTGGTTTAACTATAAATCTTAGCACATACAGTCTTCCTCTGATTTCTGAGAATAGCAAAGACAAATACTTCCTAATGTATTTTGAAGATCAAACCGCAGCATCAGAGGTAAACTCTATGCAGGGAAAGCTAAGCGAACTCTCTCCATACACAAGTCTAGAGTTTATCGATATTGGCAGCGGCATTCCAAACGATGACACCTTCATAGCTGAACTACCGACTTTGAGCCTCGCCTGATAGCGATTTAATAACGCCCCTAAATGTCTGAATCTCTTGCGAGGACAAGCCGCTATTCTGCAAAAGGTTTCTTATCATGCGTTTTTGAGTTTCACGACGCCCGCTACTGCGGAAATACCCTTTATTTTCAAGCTGTTGCTCTATGTGTTCCATCAGTCCAACAAGCTCTGCCTTACTAGCAGTATCACCTTCATACTCGACGTAAGGTTTGCTATCATCGCTTGATACAAACCATTCATATGACACGAGTATAACAGCCTGCCCCAAATTAAGGCTGCTGAAATCTGGATTCACAGGAATGGACAGCACAGTGTCCGCGAGTACCACATCATCATTTGTCAGCCCACTGCGTTCAGGACCAAACAAAACCGCTGACCGCTCGCCTTTGCCGATTACATCTCGCATTTGCGCCGCGGCCTCACGGGCCGTTACGACGGGCTTGGGCATATCGCGGTCACGTACAGTTGTGGCAAAAACCCGTGAACAATCGGCTACAGCCTCTTTGGTGGTGTTAAACACCTTTGCATTTTTTAACAAATCATCCGCTCCAGCCGCTGTAGACTTAGAGTCGTGATTTGGCCAGCCATCGCGAGGGGCTACAAGACGCAAATCGGTCAGACCAAAGTTTAACATTGCCCGCGCTGCATGGCCTATGTTCTCTGCCATTTGCGGGTTCACAAGAATGATTGCAGGCTGGGTCATTTTGTTTATTCACTCACTCTTTCGTCATCCCGTGCTTTGACCGCAAGGTCAAATTACGACACGGGATCCAGAATTAAATTATGGCCTCGCATTAGCGAGGACTTAACTTCTTGGTACTGGATTCCGGCCTTCGCCGGAATGACGGTCATTTTTCAGTTATAAAAGTTTTAATTACAGGGATTTTCTTCCAAGAAATTTTACATTCTGACTTAATTTCCGGAGATAAGCCCAATTTATAGGCTTCATCCCTGATCTTATCTGCTAATTCAAAATCCTTATCAGCACGAGCTTTTTCATATAAAGGACCATTAGCGGCAATCCACTCTTTTTGAGTATCATTAAAATCAGCAAACCACTCCGCGTGCGTCTTTAATAAAACCCCCATGAACTGAGCACCGGCCTTCAGCTCAGCGGCTGTATCAGATGATGCCAGCGCATCCAGCGCGGCCAGCGCCTTGGGTGTATTGAGATCATCCGACAAGGCCTCAACCACAGTCAAAGGCACTGAGGATGCTGCCTCAACGCCCTCAGTTAGGCGATACCATTTATCCAGACGCGATTTTTGCTCACGCACAGCAGAGTGAGAGAAATCAACCGGCTGACGGTAATGCGCATTGAGAAGCGACATACGCAGGGCTTCACCAGCATGTTCTTTAATCAGGTCATGCACGGTGTGGAAATTACCCAGTGATTTAGACATCTTCTCACCGTCCACGGTTAGATAGCCATTATGCATCCAGTAATTAACAAATTTTACGCCGTGACAACATTCACTTTGGGCAATTTCATTTTCGTGGTGGGGGAATATCAAATCCTGTCCGCCACCGTGAATATCAATTGTTTGCCCCAAATGCTTTTCAATCATGCAGCTACATTCCAGGTGCCAACCGGGTCGACCGCGACCCCAAGGACTGCCCCAACCCACTTGATCTTCAGTTGATGGCTTCCACAGCACAAAGTCAGCGGGGTCTTTTTTAAATGTGGCTACTTCAACACGCGCACCTGCGACCAGCTCATCGCGACTGTGACGCGACAAGCCACCATAACTTTCCATCGAAGCTACGTTAAACAACACATGACCTTCTGCTTCATAAGCATGGCCCTTTTCAATCAGCGTGCGCATCATCTTGATCATTTCAGGAATGTGATCAGTAGCGCGGGGCTGCAAGCTTGGCTCCATGGTATTCAGGGTCGCCATATCCTCTTCGTATACCTTTGAAAACTTTTTAGTCAGCGCCTTTATACTCACACCCTCATCATCTGCTCGCTGCATAATTTTATCATCAATGTCAGTAAAATTACGGGCATAGGTAACATGATCACCGCCATAAACATGGCGCAGCAAACGAAAGAGCGTATCAAACACCACAACTGGGCGCGCATTACCAATATGGGCAAAGTCATAAACCGTTGGCCCGCAAACATACATGCGCACATTTTCTGGATCGATGGGAGTGAATATCTGCTTTTCCCGAGCGAGTGTATTATATAGCTTTATTTGGGTCATTTTACCCGCCTGTTAGCCGCGTTAAAACTTGTTCACGCCCTATAAGCGGTAAAACAGACGCCATCTCTGGCCCCTGTGCACGACCTGTTACAGCAAGACGTAGCGGCATGAAAAGCCCTTTGCCTTTTGCGCCTGTCTCAGCTTTGACCGCATTCGTCCACAGCTTCCAGCTATCACCGTCTAGCTCACCTGTTGGCAATAAGTTAGCGGCTTGCGCGATAAAATCAGCGTCTTCTATGATAGGTGTCACAGGTCCGTGGATAATATCTTTCCATAGCTCAACATCAGCCAGTGTTTTCATATTTGGTCGCACGATTTCCCAAAAGTTTTCGTCCAAACCCTCGATGCGATCTTTAACAAGGCCGTAAGGCGTTTCATGGAGTATTTTAGCATTGAGCATATCAAGGTCATCTGCGTCCAATTTAGCAGTAGAGCGACCAAATTTACCGAAATCGAAACCTTCTATCAGCGCATCTACTGTGACAAAGGCCTCTATTGGTTCACTGGTGCCAACCCGCGCCATCATCGAGATAATAGCCATAGGCTCTAAACCCTTTTCATCGCGGTACTCACCAATAGACATAGCCCCTGAACGCTTTGAAAGACCCTCACCGCCCTTGCCTGTGAGCAAGGAGAAGTGCGCAAGCTTTGGCGACGTTGCACCAAGGGCATCAAATATCTGCACTTGCACGGCTGAGTTGGTCACATGGTCTTCACCACGCACAATATGCGTAATACCATAGTCGATATCATCGACAACGCTCGGCAATGTATAAAGATAACTTCCATCACCGCGAATAAGGATAGGATCAGACAGCGATTCCAAATCAATGGACACAGCTGCACGAATAAGGTCGTGCCATTCAATACGCGCTGGCGTATCGAGCTTAAAGCGCCAATGCGCTGTACGTCCTTCAGCCTCAAAAGCCGCTTTTTCATCATCCGTTAGCGAGAGCGCCGCACGATCATAAACCGGTGGTTTGCCGCGGCCCATCTGAATTTTGCGCTTCATGTCCAGCTCTTCAGCCGTTTCATAACATGGGTAGAGACGGCCATCTGCCTTTAGCTTTTCAACAACTTCAGCGTAGCGATCAAACCGATCACTTTGATTAAAAGTCTGGTCCCAATCAAGACCCAGCCACTTGAGATCAGCTTTTATCGCCGCTTCATTTTCTTTTGTAGAGCGCACACGGTCAGTATCATCAATACGCAGAATAAATTCCCCACCCTTTTGCTTGGCAAAAAGCCAGTTCACAAGGGCCGCACGAATATTTCCGAGATGAATAAGCCCCGTTGGTGAAGGAGCAAAGCGTACTTTAACTGTCATTTTTCTATCCGTCTTAGGCTGGCAGGTTATTTGCGAGCACTTCTAAATCCATTGGTAATCGGGTAGCGTCTATCGCGACCATAGTTCCGCCGCGTTAACTTTACACCCGGGGGTGATTGACGGCGTTTATATTCCGCGATGTACAACAGGTGCTCGATCCTTGCAACCTCTTCTATACTATGACCGCGCGCAACCACATCGGCTGCTGACATTTCTTCGTCCACAAGGCAGCGTAACATATCGTCAAGTTCTTCATAAGGCGGCAAGCTATCATCGTCGCGCTGATCTTCGCGTAACTCAGCGGTTGGTGGTTTGGTAATAATATTATCCGGTATCACTTCACTGCTTGGGCCAAGTGCACCTTCGGGCACATGGGCGTTACGCCAGCGACACAAGTCAAAAGCCGTTGTTTTATATACGTCTTTCAGTACAGAGTAGCCACCACACATATCGCCATATAGTGTTGCATAACCCACCGACATCTCAGACTTGTTGCCCGTTGTCAGCACCATGCTACCAAACTTGTTGGATAGCGCCATCAACACCATGCCGCGCAAGCGGGACTGAATATTCTCTTCTGTGGTATCCGCCTCTGTGTTGGCAAAAACTCCTTCGAGCATCTCATCAAGAGCGTCAACACCGGGCTTGATGGGTATAGTCGTATAATTCACACCGAGTTTTTCAGCGTTTAATGCCGCGTCACTGAGTGATTCACCGCCTGTATATTTTGATGGCATCATCACACAGTCAACCTTATCAGCACCAAGCGCATCAACGGCCACAGCAGCTGAAAGCGCACTATCAACACCGCCCGACAGGCCGAGCACAACACCGGGGAAGCGGTTCTTGCGGACATAATCGCGCAGGCCCAGCACCATCGCTTGATAAATTGCCTCCAAGCCCTCAGGAACCCGCTCAACGTGATGGGCGATACAGGCACAGCCCCCATCTGACTTTTGCCAAGTGGTCAAATATTCATCTTCTGACCAAGCTTTCATCTGAAGCTGCATAGCGCCATTTTTATCGAGCACATAGCTTGCGCCTTCAAACACCAGTTCGTCTTGACCAGATATCTGGTTTATAAATATCAGCGGCAAACCCGTTTCTGCAACACGGGCCTTTGACTGCTCAAGACGCTCTCTGTGTTTGTCTGCCTGAAAGGGGCTGCAGGTCGGCACCACAAGCACATCAGCGCCCATCGCTTTGGCGTGCGCAGCGGAATCAGCAAACCACATATCTTCGCAAACCATCACGCCCAGTTTCATCCCGCGAAAATCTATCGGGTCTTGTGGGCTCTCCGCAGCTTTAAACACACGCTTTTCATCAAAAACACCGTAATTTGGCAGTTGGAATTTTACGACAATATCTATTATCTCACCGCCATCGAGCAGCAAAACCACATTGTAAAGTTCACCATCCAAGACCCAGCAACTGCCCACCAGCATCGCAGGCTTGTCACCTAATGTGAGTTTAGCCAAGCCCTCAACCGCGCTCAGCGCTTCGCGCTGGAAAAATGGCTTCATCACCAAGTCTTCTGGCGGATAGCCGATCACCGACAGCTCGGGCGTGACCATAAGATCCGCCGCTGCCGCATGGGCGCGCTCATGCGCGGCGGCAATAGCTGCGACATTCATGTCAATTGCCCCAACCGTTGGATTGAGCTGTGCAATATATATGTTAACGGCTTGTGTCATAGATTGCTTTTAGCCTGTAAGAGCTTAGGGGACAACAAGAAATATTTTTGGTTATAAGTTCAATTTTCTTGTGGCTTATACTCATTAAATGCATCCAAGATTTCATCTAGAATTTCATGCAAACAGCCGTGCTGAATTGACTTGTAATGACCATTGACAAGTACTTCAAACTTTAGAGTAGTACCATCCATGCAGATTTCTTCCAGCAACATTATCTCACCAGTACTTGGGGCTGTATAATCAACCACATTAGATAAAGGCAATATTGCAGGGTATTCTTTAAAGTTAATATTTTCAATTACTCTTAATATGTTTCTAGTCGCCTTACCCCTGAGACGGAATGTCTTTTTAACTTTTTTGGATTCTGTTTTATTTTCGGTAAAGCCTGTAAATCCACGATAATAGAGCTTTGCAGATTTATCTGACTTAACATTCAATCTGAAAAGATATGATCGGCCCAATGAGGGCAATACAATCAATCTGTAAACTCTACCAAGTCCACCTTCTTTCAAATGTTTTTCATCCATAATTTTAAGAAAAGACTCTATGTATTCAAGATGGTAATCAATCTGAGATTCTTCTTGAGAAGCATAGACAGGGGACAATCCTACAATGATTGTGATAAGCACCAATAAAAGCTTATTTGGGTAAGACAAGATACCATCTCCTCACATATTTTCATCTGAATCAACATTAAAACCAAAGCCTATCCTCTCTCACATACCACTTACTTGAGTGTTTGCACAACCTGATATAAAAAGAACCCCGTCATTGCGGCCCTTGGCGATAGCCAAGAAATGAGCCGCAATCCATTATACCAATCACCTTGCACGATGGCCGCTATTGCTTGCCGATAATTTCGGAACTGGCCTAATGCGCAAATGGATTGCGGATCAGGTCCGCAATGACAATAGATATTAACAATACGCAAATGGATTGCGGATCAAGGCCGCAATGACAATGGGTATTAGAACAGAGTGTCATACAAATCATCCCATTCAGGGTTGTCTTTTATTATCAGGTCAACTTTCCATGCTCGCTTCCAGTTTTTTAACTGCTTCTCACGCGCGATCGCAAAAGTGATTTCATCAAACACTTCAAAATATACCAGTTTATGGGTTTTGTGTTTCTTGGAAAATCCGTCAACCACAGCTTCTCGGTGCTCCCAAATTCTTTTTGGAAGATTACTGGTCACACCAAGATAGAGCGTACCATTCTTGCGTGATGCTAAAAGATAGACATACCCTGCTTTAGTCATTTCAATAGGTAACTAATGAATTGCGAGAAATGCAAGTTTTTCATTAGCTGAGGGTATATCACCTAGCTTCAAGCACAAATGGATTGCGGGTCAAGCCCGCAATGACGGATAGTATGAGAGATAACCTAGCCCTCAGTGCTCACTTGTCTTTCTTCTTTCAAGTGCTCGGCAACGAGGAAGGCAAGTTCGATGGATTGCCCTGCATTGAGACGCGGGTCGCAGTGGGTGTGATAGCGGCTAGCAAGACCTTCTTCAGTAATATCCACTGCGCCGCCTGTGCA
The DNA here is from genome assembly GCA_965603115.1 of uncultured Alphaproteobacteria bacterium. Classification (GTDB taxonomy): domain Bacteria; phylum Pseudomonadota; class Alphaproteobacteria; order Sphingomonadales; family Kordiimonadaceae; genus CBFDBT01. The sequence continues at coordinate 2,933 of CBFDBT010000038.1, read as the reverse complement.
TTCGGTTACATCTTGGCCCGTAAGCTCAAGGTGAACACCGCCTGCCCACGTGCCTTCAGCCTTGTGAGCAGCAAAGAAGTTTTCAACCTCTTTCATTACCTGACCGAAAGGCCGCGTTTTATAGCCGTTTCCAGCTTTAATCGTATTGCCGTGCATAGGATCACACGACCAAATAACTTTTTTACCTTCAGCTTTTACAGCCGATAAAAACTTAGGTAAGTGCTTTTCAACATTATCAGCACCAAAGCGCGTGATAAGTGTCAAACGACCAGCCTCATTTTCAGGGTTAAGCTTGTCGATCACTTTTAAAAGCTCATCCACTTCCATGGTTGGGCCTACCTTTGTGGCAATAGGGTTACCAATACCACGCATAAATTCAAAGTGCGCTCCGTCAAGCTGACGGGTGCGATCTCCCACCCACAGCATATGCGCGCTGGTGTCGTACCAATCGCCAGATGTGGAATCGACACGCGTAAGGGCTTCTTCATAACCAAGCAACAAAGCCTCGTGGGATGTATAAAAATCCGTGCCGTGCAACTGGGATGCACTTTCAGGGTTAACACCGCAGGCTTCCATGAAAGCAAGCGCATCGCCAATACGGTCCGCAAGCTCAGCATATCGCTTGGCCGCAGGGTTATTATCAACAAAGTCCAAATTCCATTTATGAACCGATGTCAGATTGGCATAACCACCTTGTGCAAAAGCGCGCAAAAGATTGAGCGTTGAGGCTGCCTGAGAATAAGCTTTGACCATACGCTCTGGGTCTGGCACACGCTTTTCTTCTGTAAAACCAATACCGTTAATGATATCGCCGCGGTAACTTGCGAGCTCCACGCCATCAATTGTCTCTGTATCGGCACTGCGCGGCTTGGCAAACTGCCCCGCCATGCGACCAACTTTCACCACAGGGCAACTCGCCGCGTAAGTAAGCACAACAGCCATTTGCAACAGCACTCTAAAACTGTCGCGAATATTATCAGGATGAAATTCAGCAAAACTTTCAGCGCAATCACCGCCTTGCAGCAAAAAGGCCTTGCCTTCGCATACGTCAGCGAGTTGATCTTTCAATCTGCGCGCTTCTCCAGCAAAAACAAGCGGAGGGTATGAGGCAAGCGTTGCTTCAGCTTCTTTTACTTTTGCAAGATCGGGGTATGTCGGAAGTTGACATACAGGAAAGTCTCTCCAGCTATTGGGGCGCCATTCACTCATTTTTCATCTCAGTATTTTACATGGCATTTTAGCGCCAATAGTTTCAAATGTAAGGGTTTATCAGGGTTTGCGACAAACACAGTGCTGCCCTTTTAGAGTAAAAAGGGGCTCATGAGCAAGAAAGTTTTATCTTATTTATTCTTTTTCTCTCTAAACCTGGCTGCCCAGCCTTCAATTTCTTTTTGTTGTGCCCGTGTAACAGCCAGCGCATCACCTGAAACATCCCGTGTGACAACACTGCCAGCCCCCACAATTGCGCCCTCTCCAATACTTACTGGTGCCACCAGTGAAGTGTTAGATCCAACAAAAGCACCGGCACCAATATCTGTTTTGAATTTATTAAAACCATCATAATTACAGGTGATGGTTCCGGCACCAATATTCGCCGCCTCACCTACACGGGCATCGCCGATGTAGGAAAGGTGAGAAACTTTAGCACCCGCTTCAATGACTGACTTTTTAATTTCAACAAAATTACCGACCTTGGCGCCTTGCCCAATGTCAGCCCCTGGTCGCAAACGCGCATAAGGTCCAACAATAGCACCACTTGCTATTCTAGCGCCTTCAATATGCGAAAAAGCCTTTAATGTGACGCCGTCTTCAACTTTGGCACCCAGGCCAAACACAACATTGGGTTCTATCACCACATCACGGCCCACCACAGTGTCATAAGAAAAATAAACACTCATTGGGTCAATAAGCGTTGCCCCAGCCACCATAGCACTGTTGCGCATACGATTTTGAAAAATAGCTTCAGCCATTGCAAGCTCTGATCGGCTGTTAACGCCAATAACATCGTCTTCACTGGCCTCGACGACCGCCACGCGCTCACCGGCTTTATTGGCTATCTCAACAAGGTCTGTTAAATAATATTCCCCCGCTGCATTATCTGCGCTTAAGTCTTTAAGAAAACTGAATAGTTTTTTCCCGTCAACACACATAATCCCGCTATTGCAAAGCGCAATAGCTCTCTCAGTGTCACTGGCATCCTTGAATTCAACAATGCGCTCTAGAGTGCCATCATTTCTTTTTACGAGTCTGCCATAAGCTGCTGGGTCTTGGGGTATAAAGCCAAGAACAACAGCAGCAGGAGCATTTTTGGTGCGCCGTGCATCAAGCATCGCCTGCAGAGTTTCGCCGCGAATTAGAGGCACATCACCATATAATATTAAGATGTCACCGTTAAAATTTTCAAAATTTTCTTTAGCCGCCATAACCGCATGGCCAGTACCAAGCTGAGGCTCCTGTACTGCAAAATCAACGCCTTTTAATGCACTTTCAAGCTGCTCTTTGTCAGCACCTACGACTATCGTTGAACGCTCGGGCGACAAGACTGAGACAGTATCAAGGAGATGCTTGATCATCGCGCGACCACCAACCGGGTGCAGCACTTTGTGAAGGTCGGATTTCATCCGCGTACCTTTGCCCGCCGCTAATACAATCACACCAACTGATGAATTACTCATGCCATCTCCTGAACATTTTAAACTTTCCTTACCTACTGCCCTACATCATATTTAACATTGATAGCAATAATAATTGCGCATTAAAGGGGCTAGATTATGACATGGAAGCAACGCAGGTCATTAACATCCCATTCATTGGAGTTTTTAATAGCTATTCTTCTATTAATATAAAGATATTTATCAGTCGCTGAAAAGGTCAACGGATGATTTGAGGATTCCGATTGCAAGAGCGGCTCCACAGCCCTGACCCATATCCAG
>CBFDBT010000037.1:0-18148 GCA_965603115.1 uncultured Alphaproteobacteria bacterium | reverse complement strand
GCCATGCCGCCAAGTGCCCCAATAATATTGCTCGATTCCATTGGCATAAAGACTAGTTTTTCATTTTGAGATATACCAAAATGCTTAATAGCGTCTACATATTTTTGAGCGACAAAATAATTAATCGCTTGCGGGTCGCCATTTGCAATAGCCTCAGATACCATTCGCGTAGCTGTGGCCTCAGCTTCTGCACTTCTCTCACGAGCTTCAGCATCTCTAAAGGCTGCCTCTTTGCGGCCCTCTGAATCCAGAATAGCTGAACGCTTTTCACCCTCAGCACGTAAAATTTCACTCTCACGTTCTCCTTCAGCCTCCAAAATTGAAGCACGCTTTAATCGCTCTGCCTTCATCTGACGCGCCATGGCATCAACAATATCCCGAGGAGGATTAATGTCTTTAATCTCAATCCGTGTTGCTTTGACACCCCAAGGGTTAGTCGCACCATCAACAACGTTTAAAAGCCGCGCATTAATTTCATCCCGTTTGGATAAAAGCTCATCAAGGTCCATTGACCCCATAACTGTACGCACATTGGTCATAGTAAGATTTAAGATAGCATTTTCTAGGTTGCTTACTTCATATGATGCTTGCGATGCATCCAGAATTTGGAAAAAGACAATACCATCAACACCAACCATCGCGTTATCTTTGGTGATAACTTCTTGCGTTGGTATATCAAGCACCTGCTCCATCATATTCACTTTATGGCCAATCTGATCAATATATGGAAAAATAATGTGAAAACCTGGATTCAATGTTTTCGTAAATCTACCAAAGCGTTCAACCGTATACATATAGCCCTGTTTAACGGTAACTGCACCAGCAATAACCGTAACGATCATAAGAAGAATGACAAGAGCGACAACAATCGTGGACATATCCATAAAATACCCCTTTTGTTTTTTGATTATTTAAAACTTTGCATACTTATGAGATAGGAAGCAAGCGCTGAAAATTCAAGATTAACTGATAATGTCAATAATGCACCGTTATATACACAAAGCTTGCCTAGTTTATACTAGCGTTAGCATATGCTCGGCACTTGAAACATGAAATGCCCCAGCGTCTTCAACGTTGAGACTCGTCAAAGTTCCATCTTCTATAATCATAGCAAATCGCTGTGATCGTGTACCCATACCAAAACCACTAGCGTCTAACGTAAGACCAATAGCCTCTGCAAAATCACCATTGCCATCAGCCAGCATCAGCACTTTATCTCCAACATTTTGATCTTTTCCCCAAGCATCCATAACAAATACATCATTGACAGATACACAAGCAATGGCATCTACACCTTTTGCTGCAAAATCTTCTGCTTGTTGTACAAAACCTGGTAAATGCTTGGCTGAGCAAGTGGGCGTAAAGGCCCCTGGGACAGAAAATAAAACAACTTTTTTACCTGCTGTTAGCTCTTGGGTCGTCATAGGCGTAGGCCCATCTTCGGTCATAATTGTAAATGTCGCCTCTGGTAACTTTTGTCCTACTGAAATCGTCATAATCATTTTCCCTAATTTAAAATTTCATTTTACGTTCAATAGCATGTCCGCGATTATCAGTAAAAGTCACTATCGCCTGTCTGCCCTTAATATCAACTTTCTTTTTACCACCATCAACAGGCACTATCATTACGGCCTTGTTGCCTTTATCTTTTAAATCAATTTTTGGTTTCCCGAAGGAAAATACCTCATCGCTCTCAATCAATATATCAGCGTGAGATAGGCTTTTCTCCCCCTCAACTTCAAACACCAACCTTTGATGGCCAACAGCGCCCTTAATCTCAGCTTTGATTATTTTCAACCCGCCAACTGGTTCGCCACTTGTATCCGGCACCTTCTCGCGCCACATAGCGATGTTAGCCGAGTAAAGGTCGGCATGAGCATGACTTTCCCCACTTTGCTTCAGCAGATAATCACTGGTGAAAGGAATGCAAATATTCTTGCAGATCATAAAATCAACAGCCATATCAAGAGTGATCGGCTTGTTTGGTTCGCTAGCCTCTAGTTTAAAAGGCAGAATAAATTGAATACCATAACCAAAGGTTTGAAGTCCAAAAAGTTCGAATCGTTTTGGAAGCGGAAAAAATGGAGTGATCGATTTAGGGCCAGCATCTCCCTTTAAGAGTAATTTTGGCGGAAGCCCCGCCTCACCCGGTGATCGCCAATAGACTTTCCATCCTGGCTGCAATCGCAGTTCCCAAGCAAACCAAGCGCTCCCTTGTGCGTCTGCGCTACTTGTTGCTGCGATAATGCGGCTCTCGGCAACATCCATATGTTGAACCCAAGGGCTTTCATCCGCAACAGAAGGCAGCGAGGCCAAAAGGGATGCCACCAATAAAATCATTTTATGCATTCGATATTATCTCCATAATTATTAGCTTCATACAGCAGCCTTCTTACATTTGCCAGTTAAGTCTAATCACAAATACGTCACTAATATGAAAAGCCTATCGAATTTTTTGCAATTCTAGAGTATAAAGGCCTCTACAAGAGCAGCTCTTTGAGGCTATAGTGCCCATAAGACTGATGAAAGCCAAAGGACGATTATTGTGACGGATAAATCCTATCTCGAGGGAAAACTTTTACTAGCTATGCCAAACATGGTAGATGAGCGCTTTGATCGCGCCGTCATTTATGTGTGTTCTCATACTAGTGAAGGGGCTATGGGACTTGTTATTAATGAACCCATGCTAGCCCTTACTTTCGAAGAGCTTCTAGAACAGCTTGAGATTGAGGTTGTCGAGCCAATCAGCGATATTTTGCTTCATCGGGGTGGACCTGTAGAATCTGGCCGCGGATTTGTGCTTCATTCGGCTGATTTTGCACAAGAAAGCACTATGGTGGTCAGCGAATCCCTCGCCCTAACTGCAACAGTTGATATCCTGCGTGCCATCGCCCAAGGACAAGGGCCAAAGAATCATTTACTCGCGCTGGGCTATGCTGGGTGGGGCGCTGGCCAAATTGAGGCTGAAATTCAACAAAATGCATGGCTCACTGCCAATGCTGATGAAGAAGTTATTTTTCACACCGAGCTAGAAGATAAATGGCCGCGCGCTATGGCAATGCTTGGGGTTGATATTTCAATGTTATCCACCGAAGCTGGCCATGCTTAGTTAAGAATTGTTGAGTTATTCGATTCTTTCATAAGTATATTTCCACCACTATCAACAATATAGACTGCAACAGGAAGTCCTGTTCCTTCAGCAGCCTCCCAGAGCATGAAAATAGTATGTAAGTTCTTTTTCTTACTTTTTTCATCGCCTTGCAGCCATATAGCAGTCGGCGTCAATGAAACCATTCCATCGCCTAGATTTTCAACTTTGGAAAAGAATTTCTGCCCAATTCGTTTTTCAACATTATTGTTGAGTATTTCTACAGCACGAGAAAACTTATCAAATCGCGGGTCATAAGGTGCCTGCGACCCTCCCTGTATGTACGTATAGGAAACATTCGACTTCTTTACCCATCCAGATTTTCCACCGGTCCTGTCAACTCCTACATTTATCCAACTATCACTGGTAGCTAACTCTATTAAGACATGTCCTTTATCTATCCTAACAACTATAGAAGACCCTTCACTTGGTGATGATCTAATATTTACTCTGGCTTTACTAATGTACAGCTTATCACCAATATCCATTGCTTTAGTAAACTGAGTCAGTATAAGCACGAAGAATAACGTCACCATCATATGATATATGAACTTCATAGTGATACCTTTCCGTCGAAATTTAGCGCCTAAGATAAACACGCAACAGACAGGCGATATTTAAGCTTCCTGTTTATAATTCATAAACATTCCAAAAGAATCGTTAAACTCTAATTCATTATACAATAGTATATATTTACGGCCACATTTGTCGGCTGTGCAGAACACGTAAAACTTCAACCTGGTTACCTTTAATCCGATAAATCGCGATGAAGGGCGTTCCCGTTATTACAAGTTCTCGTGTTCCATTAACCCTCCCTAATTTACCACTCTTGGGAAAAGCTGACAACTGTTGGAGATTAAGGGCAATTGCAGCAGCGATTTTTCTGGCCGCCGTTGGACTTTCATCATGAATATAAGAAAGTTGTGCAGAAAGGGTTCTATTTCCCTGTTTTGTTAGGCTTACGTTCCATCTCATTCAGCATATCCCCCATAGCCTCTTCAAGAGGAATAAGCTCTCCGTTCTCCGCTTCACGAATACCGTCTTCCACTTCACGGCGGAACCAATTGTCATATGACACTGTTTTATCTTGTATGTTTTCAACCATAGGATAAGTATATCATTTCAGGCACTCTCAAGTCAAAATCTATTTTATTTACCCTTTAAACATACTTGTCAGTTTATCATAAGCTGGGACATGACCACCCGGTCCTACGTAAGCCATAGTGATATCCGCAGAGCCCAAACTATTACGAGCGACACGTTGCACAGCCTCAATATCGACAGCATCAACATGCCCTATAATCTCATCCACTGGAATCAACTGGCCGTACACCATCAACTGCCGTGCTAATTGCTCTACCCTTGCATTCGTGCCCTCAAGTGCCATCATCATACCGGCCTTAAGCTGAACCTTAGCGCGCTCAAGTTCGGTGACACTCACATTATCAACCAAATCATGCGTTTCATGTGCAATAACATCCATCAGTTCTTGCGCCATTTCTGCGCCCGTTCCAGCATAGATGCCCAATAGACCATCATCATTATGACTTCCCGTGAAGCTATAAACCGAATAAGCCAGCCCTCTTTCTTCACGAACCGTTTGGAATAGACGCGAAGACATACCACCACCAAGCATTGTCGAGAAAGTTTGCATAGCATAATAGTCTGGATCAACAAGAGAAACGCCAGGGAAAGCAAGTGTCAGATGAAGTTGTTCAAGGTCTTTAGTCTTACGCTCTTCACCGCCACTATACTCAGCTGGCGTTATTGCAAGACCATTACCTTTTGGTAGACAATCAAATGCACGACACGCCATATCAACAAGCACATCATGATCAAGGTTGCCAACAGCAGCCAGTACCATGCGCGACGCCTGATATCCCTGCCCCATAAATTTTTTGAGCTTGGCCGAGGTCATTGCAGATACACTCTCTTCAGTGCCCAATATAGCGCGCCCTAAAGCCTGATTTTTATACGCCGTTTCCTGCATATAATCAAAAATGATATCATCAGGTGTGTCATGGGCTTGCCCCAGTTCTTGCAAGATCACATCACGCTCACGGCTAGTTTCGGACGGATCAAACTGGCTGTGCTGCAAAATATCGGAAAGCAGATCAACAGCAAGCGAGAGGTCCTCTTTCATCACTTTGGCATAATAGGTCGTATAGTCTCGCGATGTATAAGCATTGATCTGTCCACCAACCGCTTCTATCTCTTCTGCAATACCCCTCGCGCTACGGCGCTTCGTGCCCTTAAACATCATATGCTCTAAAAAGTGGGCAATGCCGTTTAGCTCTTGTGTTTCATGTCGTGAGCCCATATCGACCCATACGCCAACGGCCACTGTTTGCAGTTGCGTCCAGTTTTCTGACACAACACGTATTCCATTTTCTAAAACTGTAATTCGAGGAGCGGTCAAGAGGCATGGCCTAATATTAAGGATTTTAGAGCACCAAGGTCATTATCTAAATCGGTGAACTCCTCACGTGCTTGCATTAAATGTGATAGATGGTCCGGCAAAGGGGCCTCTGTGCCAGTGGCTGAGCGAACAGCATCTGCAAATTTAGCCGGATGCGCAGTGGCTAGCGTGACATGCGGGCCTCCAATATCTTTTAAACAAGCTTCAGCCGCGCCTACACCCACAGCGGTATGCGGATCAAGCAATATGCCATTAGAGCTATAATAAGATGCGATAATCACTTCTGTCTCATCATCGCTCACGCGATGCGCCGACATAATACTACGAGCTCTGGCTAGCTGGTCGGCTCTTAAATCAAAACCACCTGTTTCGGCCAGTTCGTCCATCAAACGCTGAATTTCATCTCCGTCTCGACCAACGAGATCAAATAGGAAACGCTCAAAGTTACTAGATATTTGAATATCCATGCTCGGGCTAAAAGTTGCGAAAACATCCCCGCGCTCGTAGCGCCCTGTTTCCAAGGTACGGGTTAAGATATCATTTGAGTTGGTGGCAATAACGAGTTTAGAAATTGGCAAGCCCATTTGCTTGGCAACATAGCCGGCGTAAATATCACCAAAATTACCAGTGGGCACTGTAAAGGCAATTTCCTTGTCAGGTCCGCCAAGTGCTACAGCGGCGACAAAATAATAAACCACCTGCGCCATAACCCGCGCCCAGTTAATACTGTTAACCGCAGTTAGGCCAACCTCATCGCGAAAAGCATGATCGTTAAATAGGGCTTTGACCATATCCTGACAATCATCAAAGGTGCCATCAACGGCTATATTAACCACATTGGGCTCAATTACCGTTGTCATTTGACGGCGCTGTACATCAGAGACACGGCCTTTAGGGTGTAACATGAAAATACGCACATTATCACGGCCACGACAGCCCTCTATGGCGGCAGAACCAGTATCACCCGACGTAGCACCCACAATAGTCAGTGGCTTATCTGAGCTGGTTGTGAATTCATCAAAGAAGCGACCAAGTGCTTGCAGGGCAAAATCTTTAAAAGCGAGAGTTGGCCCGTGAAATAGCTCCAAGAGAAAATGATTATTATCCAGCTGCAAAAGCGGTGCGACAGCTTTGTGTCTAAAGGCTTCCCCGTAGGTATCCTTCAAAAGGGTCTTGAGAGCTTCCTCAGACATACTGTCCGCAACAAAAGGGCTTATTATCCGGTAAGCCACTTCATGATAAGGCAATCCCGCAAGAGCGCTAATTTCAGATTTTGAAAGTGTTGGCAAGCTTGCAGGCACATAAAGGCCACCATCGCGTGCGAGGCCTGTTAGCGTTACACCTTTAAAGTCAAGAGTGGGGGCTTTGCCTCTTGTGCTAATATATTCCACGGCACCATATCCTGTTCATATTAAATCTCTGGGCGCATGTCATAGTCTGTGACAGCGTCAAAGGCAAGCAAACTCTATGTTTTAGTGATTTTACGAGCGCGCTGCATACCGAAAGCGATATAAACCCCAATAAGCACAATAGCCAAGCCAAACCATGTCATCGCATATTGCAAATGATCGTTGGGCAAATTCATCTGCATGAGGCTTTCTCTCGGTGTTTTATCCTCAGAGTCTTCAATGATAATGGCATCAAGGAAAAAAGGTACTGCAGAGGCCAGCTTAAACGCCTTTCCCATCGAAATAACATCGGCGTTATACCAGATAGCATTTTCAAGATCAGGCTCCGGTGTAACCATATTGCCCTTGCTCGATAATCTCACAATACCATTCACTATCAGATCCATTCCATAGCTATCTAGCGACGGGCAAAGCCTATCCCCCATATTAATTTCTGTTATATTTTCCTTGGCGACCTTTTCGCTTTCCCAATCAAAATTAACAAATATGATTTGGCCATCTTCAAGTTCCACTGGCACCATGTAAAATAGGCCCACTTCTCCTTTAGAATTCCTGCCAAATACACAGGCATTACTTGCCTGAGCGGTCTTTGCTTTGACCAGCACCCGCTTATATTCATAGTCAGCAATAGTGGTTAAATCCTCTGGAAGTGCAACAGGTGTCGCCGTTAAGCTTGCTTCGATGCTCGCGATGAGATGTGTTTTTTCTTCAAGTCTCTCGAGCTGCCAAAAGCCTAGCCACAAGAGGATAGCAAGTGCCGCGGCAACACATGTGGTCAAAACCCATCCAGGAGAAAATTTACTTTTCAAACTATCACTCATTGCTATTATCATCCTCAAGCTTTGCTTCTTCGGCTTTATACTTAAACTGCAGTGCAATCATCAAAGCCTTCATTGCCCGCACCAAATAGATCGTACCACCAACCGTGCCAACAGCCCATATGATCGCATGAACCCAAATGGGTGGTTCAAATAATAGGTGTATTATAAGCGCAATTATCGTCAAGGCAAAGCCTAGAATAAACATCACAAATATTGCAGGACCATCCCCGCTATCAATTTTGCTAAAATCTTCACCACAATGTGCGCATTCACTTCCCGGCACAAGAAGTCCCCCAGTAAAGAGTTTTCCTTTGCCGCATATAGGACAAACACACTTTATTGCGGCCATAAAAGGAGAAACCGACCCAGAGACTAGCTCCTGATCGGTTTCATTATTTTTTTCAGATTGCTCTGATGTCATCAGCTAGATTTCCTAGTAATGCGCGATACCTGTCTTTTCAATAGAGCCCCAGATATAGACTGCAAAGAAGAGGAAAATCCAGACAACATCAACAAAGTGCCAATACCAAGCCGCGGCTTCAAAACCGAAGTGCTGCTCAGGCTTGAAATGCCCTTTGTACGACCGCACAAGACAAACTATCAAGAAGATCGTTCCTATCAATACGTGCGCACCATGGAAACCTGTGGCCATATAGAAGGTTGAGCTATAGATACCATCTGGAGGTGGATGATTTCCTGGTCAGCCCGTATACCATCAGCGAATTGGAATGTCGCATGAGAATATTCGTATGCCTGAACGGCTGTAAAGATAGCACCAAGAATAACCGTTAGCCACAGACCCTTTTTAAGGCCATCGCGATTGCCTTCGATCAATGCATGGTGAGCCCATGTTACTGTCGTACCGGACAGAAGAAGGATAAGAGTATTGATTAGTGGCAGATGCCAAGGGTCTAATACTTCAACACCCGCTGGCGGCCATGTCCATTCAAGGTCAGCAAGCTGCCATACCATATAGGGGTCGTCGACCATCGCTGGAGGGTAAAGTGCTGCATTAAAGAAAGCCCAAAACCAAGCAACAAAGAACATTACCTCTGAAGCTATAAAAAAGATCATTCCATAGCGCAGACCAATTTGCACAACAGGTGTATGGTCACCGTCATGTGCTTCACTAATTACATCTTTCCACCACTGGAAGGCTGTTATTAAAAGCAGGACCATACCGCCATAGAAAAACCAACTGCCGAAACTTCCACCAACAATGCCAAACACTTCAGCATCAGGCTTCATTGCAAAGACTGCACCAACAGCTACAAACAGCATCGCCAATGACGCTACTGCAGGCCACGGGCTTGGGTTAACCAAATGGTAATCGTGATTTACCTCACCAGACATATGTTATCTCCTTAACAGATGCAGAACAGTCTGCATCATTTCCCTCAAAAATCATCGACCCACACTGCTTGCACCATCTTCATCTTCTCTGATAAAGAAGGTGTAAGAGAGCGTGATCTCTTTGACCTCATCTAAATTACGATCCTGATCAATTTCAGGATCTACTGTATATACAACGGGCATATCTACCCGCTCGCCAGGTTGAAGTGTCTGCTCTGTAAAACAGAAACAATCAATCTTGCTAAAATAGCTGCCAGCCTTAAGCGGCGTGACGTTAAAAACTGCAAGCCCTGTTATTGGCTTGTCTGTTGGATTGTAAGCCTCGTAATAAGCAATACGCTGCTCACCAATATTCATATGCTGCTCACGCTGCTTAGGCGCAAAATCCCATGGCATATCTTTGTTAAGGTTGGCCGCAAACTGAACAGTAACTTCACGATCAATCACTTTATTATAAGCAGCATCAATCCGCTTCGGCGTACCACCATAACCAGTGACTTGACAAAAAATTTGATAGAGCGGTACTGACGCATAGGCAAGTCCAAGCATACAAGCCACAGTGCCTACAAGAATATAAGCAACTTTTCCATTTTTAGGACTAGCTTTCATATGTGTATCTTGCTTGCTCAAGGTGTTACCATCTCAATTTTCAAATAGCTAACCACACCAATTAAGATAACAAGCCCAAAGAGAACAATACCTAGAACGCGGTTACGCTGTTTTACTTTTGGATCAAGCTCAACTTGCTCTGACATTAAATCCACTCCAAAATCATTCGTTCTAGCCCCATTGTGGCAAAAACAACAAAAAGATATAAAATTGAAAAAGCAAAAAGCTTTCTATCTGCTTTTTCAACACCTCGCCAAACATTAACTGCAAGCCATAAGAACATTGCGCCAAGCAGAGATGCCACAACACCATAAACTGGCCCAGCAAATCCCATCAAGCTCGGTAGCACTGCGAAAGGCGCTAAAATACCGCTATAGATCAAAACCTGTTTGCGGGTTTCGCGCTCTCCAGAAACATTTGGCAGCATCGGCACTCCGGCCTTACCATAATCCTCACTGATAAAAAGCGATAGCGCCCAAAAGTGCGCAGGAGTCCAAACAAAGATAATACCAAAAAGGACGAGCGATTCTATCGTCACACTGTCCGTGACAGCTGCCCATCCGATCATTGGAGGGAAAGCACCCGCTGCCCCACCAATCACAATATTTTGAGCTGTGCGACGCTTAAGCCACATTGTATAAACAACAACATAGAAAAAGATCGTCATAGCCAGCAAAACCGCTGATGTGATGTTGATCATAAGACCCATCATACAAACAGAAGCTACAGAGAGCGCTATCCCGAAGCCAAGGGCATCACCAGTTGATACCTTGCCAGACGGTATAGGACGGCTTGCAGTGCGCACCATCTTGGCATCAATATCAGCGTCATACCACATGTTGAGCGCACCAGACGCACCCGCGCCAATAGCCAACATCAATACTGCCGTAAAAGCTAGAACAGGGTTCATGCTTCCCGGAGCCATTAATAGACCAATAGCACCAGTGAAGATCACAAGGCTCATCACGCGCGGTTTTAAAAGCGCAATAAAGTCACTTGCGTCAGCCTCCTGGCTTTCACCAAGAGGCTGGGCATCACTGTATTCTGCTGTTTGTATCTCAGCCAAACGTTCTACTCCAAAGCCTATTTGATTTTAGGCAAATCGCTAAACTGGTGGAACGGAGGAGGAGACGACAATGTCCACTCTAACGTTGTAGCGCCTTCACCCCATTGATTATCTGGGCAATCTTTCTTCTTGATGAAGAGTACATAAACCATCATCACAATGAAGACGACCACTGATACAGCTGTTAGCTTATAACCCATTGTTGAGAGCCAGTTATAGTAAGCAAAGGCATCTGGGTAATCCACATAACGACGCGGCATACCTTGCAGCCCCAAGAAGTGCTGCGGGAAGAAAACCAAGTTTACACCAGCAAAGGTTAGCCAGAAGTGCAGCTTACCTGCCCATTCAGGATAAGTTTTGCCTGACATTTTACCAAGCCAGTAATAGATACCAGAAAAGAGGCCAAATAAAGCTCCAATTGATAAAACATAATGGAAGTGCGCAACAACATAATATGTGTCATGCAAACCTTGGTCAGCACCAGCGTTTGAAAGCACGATACCTGTCACGCCACCAACGGTGAAGATGAAAATAAATCCGAAGGCAAAGAGCATCGGTGTCGGGAAAGTAAGAGACCCGCCCCACATCGTTGCAATCCAGCTAAATATTTTCATGCCCGTAGGTACCGCAATAATCATGGTCGCTGCCACAAAATATGCTTTGGTATTTACATCCATACCAACGGTATACATATGGTGTGCCCACACGATAAAGCCGATGAAACCAATCGCCGCCATCGCATATGCCATACCTAAGTAACCAAAAATTGGCTTTTTAGAGAAGGTTGAGATGACATGGCTGACAATACCAAAGGCTGGCAGGATCATAATATACACTTCAGGATGACCGAAGAACCAGAAAAGGTGCTGGAACAAGATAGGGTCACCGCCACCTGCTGGATCAAAGAAAGCCGTACCAAAGTTACGATCAGTCAAAAGCATGGTGATAGCGCCGGCTAGAACTGGAAGTGACAAAAGAAGCAAGAAGGCTGTGATCAAAATTGACCAAGCAAAGAGTGGCATCTTGTGAATTGTCATGCCCGGAGCACGCATGTTTAAGATAGTCGTGATATAGTTGATAGCGCCCATAATAGATGAAGCACCCGCCAAGTGTAGTGACAGGATAGCAAGGTCCATAGAAGGCCCAGGATGTCCAGATGTAGACAGTGGTGGATAAGCAGTCCAGCCACCACCAAAACCAGCCATACCCGGCGCACCTTCAACCAAAGTTGAAAGAACGAGTAGGATAAGCGCCGGAGGCATCAACCAGAAGCTAACGTTATTCATGCGCGGGAACGCCATATCAGGCGCGCCAATCATCAAAGGCACGAAATAGTTACCAAAGCCACCAATAAGGGCCGGCATAACCATGAAAAACACCATGATAAGGCCGTGACCTGTGATCAGCACATTAAAGAAGTGCTTTGCAGCTTCCATATCACCATCGGTGAACATGGTCAGCACCTGAACACCCGGCTCAGCAAGCTCAGCGCGCATCAGTCCAGAAAAAGCAAAACCCACCATGCCGCCAAAAAAGGCAAACCATAAATACATTACGCCGATATCTTTGTGGTTGGTAGAATAAACCCAGCGTTTCCAACCTGTAGGAGTATGATCGTCAGACATTACTCGTATCCTTTCTTATAAGCCTATTTGCCGGCTGCAGTTGATACTGCAGACGCGAATTTAATATTACCAGCATCAGTAAATTCTTCTGTTGCTCGCTCTACCCAGGCTTTGAATTCTTCTTTAGTGACCACTTCAACAGCGATCGGCATATAGGAATGATCCTTGCCGCAGAGTTCAGAACATTGACCGTAAAAAGTACCAATACGATCCACTGAGAACCAAGTTTCGTTCAAGCGTCCCGGAACCGCATCAAGCTTGACGCCAAAGGATGGCACTGTCCAAGCGTGGATAACGTCTGAGGCTGTGAGCTGAATTTTAACTTTAGTATCAACCGGCACAACCATGCGATAATCCGTATCGAGTAATCTTCCATTCAAACGAGATGCACGACCAAGGAAGCGTGTGAGTTCTTCCTCAACTTCAGCCTTCTCTTCAGCATCAAACTCCCCAGATGGATTACTTTCAAAAGCTGTATCTGGTACAAGGCTTGCCGTAAACTCAATGTCATTATGATCAGGATAGCCATAAGTCCAGTTCCACTGATTACCCGTAACATTAATGGTAAATTCAGTTTCTGGAATTGTGTCTTGAAAATAAAGCAGTTTAAAACTTGGAAAGCCAATTGCGAAAAGAATGAGGATTGGAACACCTGTCCAAATCACCTCTAAAATAGTGCTGTGCGTTGTCTTTGACGGCACTGGATTGGCCTTGGCGCGATAGCGGATTAATATCCAAATCAGCAATGCCAGAACGAACAGCGAGATCACTGTAATTATCGGCATTAATATAGCGTCATGAAAATAAAATAAATCACGGCTCAGTTCATTGACTGGCTCTTGAAATCCCATTTCCCCAGCTTTTGGCATAGCCACATAGCGTTCTTCTTGTGCATAAGCACCGTTCATAAATGTCAATGCGACCGTCATAACAGTAGCAAATCCGGCAGTTAGCCTTTTCAACATCATAGTTTTGTTTTCCTCTAATACCCAAAAATTACGGTTCTACACATAGCTATAAGTGTAGTTCACAATCTCCAGAATTATTTTGTCGAAATGAAAAAATTTCAACAATCCCTAGACAGCGGCACGTTATACCAAAGCTTTACAAAGGCTCAAGTGCTAGCTTCAATAAAAATACAATTATTATCCTATATCTTAAAAAAATCGCACTTTTCCGCGACTTAAAGACTTTTGATTTTTTTTACATTTATCTCTATGCTATTACCATAGACTTTCTTATACCATTAATACCTAATATAAGATAGAATCACTCGAGATAACGCCAATAGTTCAATCTTACCATAATGGATACCAGTATGACAGACGACAAAAACGCCCTGAATATGTTTTTTGACAATACCGACCTTGACGCCTCTATCACTCAAAATCTGGTCAATAATGCCCTTACCGGCATGGATGATGGCGAGCTTTATATGGAGTTTTGCCAGTCAGAAGCTTTTAGCTTTGATGACAATCGTTTAAAGTCTGCAAGTTTTGACACCACCCAAGGATTTGGGCTGCGCGGCGTTGTTGGTGAAAGCACCGGTTATGCCCATGCCAATGAAATTTCCCAAGCCGCAATAAAACGCGCCACCGAGAGCGTACAGGCCGTGCGCAGCGGCACTAGTGGCGAAATGAGCTTATCACCCGTTCGCACCAACAAACAGCTTTACACAGATGAAAGCCCCATTGGCGGCATTGCCTTTGGTGAAAAAGTAAAGCTGCTTGAAAATATTAATGAATATGCCCGTGCACAAGATAACCGCGTTAGGCAAGTGAGCTGTTCTGTGATTGGAAGCTGGCAAGCCGTTGAAATCATTCGCTCCGGCGGCGAGATTATCCGCGACATTCGCCCCCTCGTACGCTTGAACGTTTCTGTGGTTATGGGAGACGGTGACCGTCAAGAAGTTGGCACTGAAGGCGCCGGTGGACGGCGTGGCTATGATTTCCTCTTTAACGAGGCCAACTGGCAATCACAGGTTAACGAGGCTATTCGCCAAGGCGACGTTAATTTGCGCGCCGTTGATGCTCCCGCGGGTGAAATGCAAGTGGTGCTTGGCCCTGGTTGGCCGGGCGTACTTTTGCATGAAGCCATTGGCCACGGGCTTGAAGGCGACTTTAACCGCAAAGGCACATCGGCTTTTGCAGGCTTAATGGGCGAACGCATAGCTGCTAAAGGCGTTACAATTGTCGATGATGGAACACTGGAAGGCTTGCGCGGTTCCCTCACGGTTGATGATGAGGGCACGCCGACCGAGCGCACAACACTTATAGAAGACGGCATTCTCGTCAATTATATGCAAGACCGCCTCAACGCGCGCCTGATGGGAGAAAAAGCCACCGGCAATGGTCGCCGTGAAAGCTTTGCCCACCAACCCATGCCGCGCATGACCAATACTTTCATGCTCGCAGGTGACAAAGACCCGGCTGAAATTCTCGCCAGTGTCGACGATGGCATTTATGCGGTTAACTTTGGCGGTGGTCAGGTGGACATCACCAGCGGTAAGTTTGTTTTTAGCTGCACCGAAGCCTACCGCGTTAAAGGCGGCAAGATCATGGAACCTGTCAAGGGTGCGACACTCATCGGCAACGGCCCTGATGTGCTAACCCGTGTGGGCATGATCGGCAATGACCTCAAGCTTGACCCCGGCGTTGGCAGTTGCGGCAAAGGCGGACAAACCGTACCCGCGGGCGTTGGCCAGCCAACACTCCGCATCGACGGCCTGACAGTTGGCGGCACCGCAGGGTAGTCTTCAAACAAAAAATACGGGGCCAAAAGCCCCGCATTTCTTTCCCCCAATCGCGCTCCCCTGAGCCCTGTTTAGTCGCGAACAGCGTTGAAAGAGCCACCCATAATCAATGTGGTTATATAAGCTATTTCTGTAAGAACCAGATCTTCGATCAGGTCAGCCATATTAAAGCCGTCTCCGACAGTAAACATATATAAAACCATAAAGACTATAGAGGCTACCGCCCAACCAATCACTCCATTCACACATGATTTAAAAGCATTTATAGCATGCTCGAGACCGTTACTGCCTTCAGTTTTTCCTACAATTAGTATGAGCGTGAAAATAGTAACAAACATATAACCCACATGCTCTTCAGTCTTATAGGTCGTCATAAACCATACCATACCCACGACCCAAACAACGCTCAGTGCGCCAAAAATGGCCCAATTCATCATTTTATTCATCATAGCCCCAAACCTTCCCATTGTTGATAAGGTGTAAAACATACTCCAAAATTGTAAAAGTTACAACAGAAACCTATATATTGTAGTAATAATTTATACAGGCACAAAATATAGTAGAATCTGCTATTCTGCACTAAATCTATTTCTGGCACAAAAAAGGGCGAGGAAAACCCCGCCCAACTTTTAAACTGATATGTAAGATACTAGTCGCGTACAGCGTTAAGCGCACTAAATGCGATCACAGAGGCAATCACAATAACAATTACATCAATAACACTACTAACAGTACCCATGACATCAACACTTTGTGTAGCAATTAAGCCTTGTAGAACACTATGTACTATTTCAAGTACAATCCACCCTAACACCAAGGTCAAGCAGCCTTTAATGCCATCGATGATATGTCCAACACCATTATCTCCACTTGTTTTACCATTCATAAGTGACATTGTAATAAGGCTAACCATTATCAGACCAGTTGTATCGCTATGTCCTTCAGCCGAAGCCCAAGTGTATGCGTGGACCCATAGAACAGTTGTTACGCCAAAAATAGCCCAGTTCATTAGTTTATCAGTCATAGTCCCTCTCCCCAGAAGTTGTTAACGAAGAATTAACTGTAATCTGGGGTTATCTAATTTGCAATCATTTAGTGTAATACATTGATATGGATAGATATATCACGATATTATGCTTTTTTGCGCTCTACAAAATAATGTAAAATCATATGCTTTTTATCCTAATTTAGCCTGATTTCGACTCACTATCATCACCTACAGCTTGCTCCTGACGCCATAACCACCAACTATAGGCCGCTGGGATAAGTATAACTGGCAACACAATTCCAAAGGCCACATACTTGAAAATTATTTCTGACAGCATCAATGCTCCTGTCATCATCAAAGCCCCTGCAAGAATTTGTAATTTTCCACCAAAACGATGCGTTTTGCGCCAAACAGTCTCGCTGGCTAGAGTCCATGGCGTTTGAAGGCCGATGAAAAAATTACTTCGGGTTTTTCCCATAAAGTTCCCCATCACCAGTAAACCTAATCCTCCTGCAAAAAGCACAAGGCGCAAATTGGATATTTCATATCCCATCACAGCGCCAATAGTGCCCGCTTGAATCACAATCATCATCAAAACTACGGCCAGCGCAAAGCCATCGCGGGCGCGCAGTGATTTTTGGAGATTTTCCGCTCGAGGCTCTACCCATTTCAATGCTGAGAATAGACCTGTCATGACAACCATCAGTGCAGGCGGGATGAATATCCCCTTCCATGCTGGGCTATAACGGTCTGGCGCTCCATCAGCACCCCAATGTATAGGCAACTCTATACCTTCTGGAATATATTGAAATACTACAAAAGAGACTATCGCGCTCAATACACAAATTAGCCATAAATATCTCATCACTGTCCGTCTCCTTCGTCTTTATTTTTATTATCTTCATCTTTACCAAACATCCCCATCACCGCACCCATCAGGTCTTCCACCACACTGGTATTGAGGGAATAGGTGATGGTTGTCCCTGCTCGCTCGGTCACCACGAGATCAGCGGCTTTGAGAACATTGAAGTGACCAGAAAGTGTTGATTTTGAAACATTTAGATGTTCGGCAATGTCCCCTGCCGTCATATCGCTGTCTTTAAGCATGGCGAGAATGTCTCGCCGCACTGAGCTTGATAAGGCCTGAAATACATCAGCCATTGCTCTTCCTTTCCTACTGTCCCACCAAAATGGTTAGACCTGCTATCGTGCCTCGGGCCTCATACATAAAATGCTACAGCCTCTTTTATTTTGGTATTTCGGAGACTACCGAACTAATGGAAGCGTGTCAAGCATGTTTCGTAAATTAACGAAATAAGTATTTCTTGATATAATCCTCGCTTCGCTGCGAGCGAACACGAGTGTTCTTGCCTCACCAGCAAAAGCTGTTTCGGATATTCAATCTTACAAGAGTAACCACTAATCCGAAAGCATTTGTGCCTGAGGCAAGCGTGACTACGCGCCCGCAGCGGAGCGAGGATATGAAAATAGTGAAAGCTTTAGCTCCGAAGGCAAGCGTGACTACGCGCCACGCGTTAGCGTGAAATAAAGATGAGTCTTATGCAGTTTCAACCACTTCCCAGTCATAGGAAAGGTTAGCAGCCTTAGCGAGCATAGCTGACGCCGAGCAATATTTATCCATGGAAAGCTTAACCGCGCGCTCAACCGCAGCCTCCTTAAGGTCTTTACCCTTCACCACAAAATGCATGTGAATATCGGTGTAAACTTTTGGCATTTCATCGGCGCGATCACCGGTGACAACAACTTCACAGTCTGTGACATTTTGACGACCTTTTTCAAGTATCATCACCACATCAATGCTAGCACAGCCCCCTGCTCCCATTAGCAACAAGTCCATTGGGCTATGCCCCATACCAAGGCCACCAGCACCAGCGCCGGCATCCATAGTGAGCGTATTCCCAGAGCTTGCGCGACCAATGAAAGTCATTTTACCAGCC
>CBFDBT010000036.1:0-18342 GCA_965603115.1 uncultured Alphaproteobacteria bacterium | reverse complement strand
TATGCGCAGGTTAAAGATGAAACATGGAAATGGTATAAAGAAAAGTCTGGCAACCGGGGCGCTGACCGTGACAAATTTAAAGACGCCTCAGACTTTGTTGGCTGGTATACAGATGTTAGCCAAAAAACGCTGGGTATTTCAAAATGGGATGCCTACAACCAGTATCTTGCTTACCATGAAGGGCATGGCGGCTTTAAACGCAAGACCTACCTGAAAAAGAAATGGCTGATGGCTGTGGCGCGAAAGGTCGAAGGCTATGCCCGCACCTACGCAGCACAGTTGAAAAGATGCTAAAGCTGACGAGATAAGCAGAAGCGCTTTTTGGGGTGCCGTTCGTGCTGAGCAAAGCCTGAGATATTCGAAGGCGGCGTCGAAGTATGAGCGGTTAATTCGTTCGAACAACCCTTCGATGTCAGCTTCTACTCAGGGCGTACGGATTTAATATTACCTAACTTCCCCCTTGCCCTCATACCCCATTCCCCCTAATCTCGCGGCTTATTTATTTATCCAGAGGGGATTACCATGATCAAGAAAGCACTAAGCACAGTTCTGCTCGCAAGTGTCGCATCTTGCACACTGTCATTTGGGGCCATATACGCTGAAGAAAAAGAAAAAGCAGCCAAGTGGGACGTTACTCAACCAGACTTCCAGACAGAAAAATCTGAGGCTACCATTGATACGCGCCAAGGCACATGGATGAGCCTTGATGTCAGCCCCGATGGTTCCGTACTAGCTTTTGATTTACTCGGTGATATCTACACCATGCCCATCGGCGGTGGTAAAGCGACTAATATCAGTGCCGGACACAATTGGGACATGCAGCCTAGATGGTCACCTGACGGAAAAAGCATTGCTTTTACCTCAGATCGCAAGGGCGGTGACAACATCTGGGTGATGAAGAGCGATGGCACTGACGCTAAGCAAATCACTAGTGAAAGCTTTCGCCTGATGAACAATCCATCATGGTCCCCCGACGGCACTATGATAGCCGCTAAAAAGCATTTCACCACTCAACGCAGCTTGGGCACTGGTGAAATCTGGCTTTATCACATTAATGGCGGGAAAGGTGTGCAGGTCGTCAAGCGTCCAAGCAAAGCACACCAGAAAGAGCTGGGCGAGCCAACCTTTGCTCCCGACGGCAAAAGCATTTATTACACGCAAAACATCACCCCCGGCTCAACCTTTATCTATGCACAAGATTCTAATACCGAGCTTTTCAGGATTAAGTCCGTAGAGCTTGCCTCCGGCAAAATTACCGACGTTGCAGGCGGCCCCGGTGGCGCCGTGACAGCAACCCCGTCACCAGATGGCAAGACCCTCGCCTTCGTGCGGCGTGTGCGCGCCCAGTCGCGATTATTCGTTCGTGACTTAGAAACAGGTGTAGAGCGCATGATTTATGCAGATCTGGATGAAGATATGCAGGAGACATGGGCCGTACAGGGTGTTTACCCCAATATGGATTGGACTAGCGATAACAAGTCCGTAGTTTTCTGGTCCGGCGGCAAGATTAACCGCATTGACGTGAAAAGCGGCAAGGTCAGCGACATCCCTTTCCATGTCAAAGACACGCGCACTATCTATAAAGCCAAAACCTTTAAAACCGAGGTAGCCGCAGATACTTTCGATACCAAAATGACACGCTGGGCATCACGTTCGCCCGATGGAGCATCTATTGTTTTTGAAAGTCTTGGCAACCTCTGGATCAAAAAAGGCGACGCAGAGCCTAAGCGCCTGACAAGCGACAAGGGGAATCATTTCGAACTTTATCCAAGCTGGTCGCCGGACGGAAAATGGGTTTATTTCACTACATGGAATGACCAGACACTTTCAGCCATCCACCGCGTTAAAAGTGGTGGTGGAAAGTCTAAAGTTCTCAGCAAGACACAAGGACACTATCTAAATCCTGTTGTCAGCCCTGATGGCAAAACACTGGTGTTTACCAAAGCCAGAGGTGGCCGATTGGTATCGCCCGACTTTGGCGCTAATCCCGGCATTTACACAATGCCCGCAAGTGGCGGCGACGCCACATTTGTTACAAATAACGGCAGAGGTGCTCACTTTGGTGCCAGTAGTGACCGCATTTATGTCTCACGCACTATCAAAGGCAAACAAGCCCTTGTTTCTATGGATCTTGACGGTGAGCGCGTGCGGGACCACGCCCACAGTTCTCTAGCGCGTGAAATGAAAATTTCTCCGAGCGGCAATCATGTAGCTTTCATTGAAAATTACCATGTTTTTGTCTCTCCACTACCAACCATTGGCAAGCCGATTGAGATAGGGCCCAAAGGCAAGGCAATGCCGATCAAAAAAGTGAGCAAGGATGGCGGCACTTTCGTCAACTGGTCAAGCGATGGCAGTACGGTTAGCTGGTCTATAGGCCCTGTTTTTAAAAGCGTGTCCATCACGGATGCCTACAAGGAGGATTTCAAGCCTGTTGAGAGTGGTGTTAATCTTTCCATGAAAGTTAATAGCGAAAAACCAAGCGGTCTTTTTGCGTTAACGGGCGCTCGTATCATCACCATGGACGACACAGAAAGTGTTATCGAAGGTGGTGTCATTCTCATAGAAGACAACCGGATCAAGGCCATTGGAAAAGTGGGTGAAGTAAAAATTCCTGCTGGTGTAAAAACCATCGATATGGGCGGCAAGACCATCATGCCCGGCATTATTGATATCCATGCCCATGGCAGCTACGCCAGCAACATGATTGTACCCCAGCAAAACTGGGTAAATTATGCAACTTTGGCTCTTGGTGTAACAACAGTGCATGACCCTTCCAACCGTGCCTCTAGTGTCTTTGCTGCCAGTGAATATAGCATGGCCGGCAAGGTGCTCACGCCGCGCATGTATTCTACCGCTGAAATTGTCTACGGTGCCAAAGCCGGTGTTTGGGCACCTGTTGACGGCCTCGATGATGCTCTGGCCCACATCCGTCGCCTTAAAGCGCAAGGGGCAATTAGCGTGAAAAACTACAATCAGCCGCGACGTGAACAGCGCCAACAGGTCACCGAAGCAGCACGGCGTGAAGGCCTTAATGTGGTTGTCGAAGGTGGATCGCTTTATCATATGGATATGAATATGGTGGTCGACGGCAACACAGGCATCGAACACACATTGCCTAACCAAGCAATTTACGACGATGTGGTTCAACTATGGTCACAAACCAATGTCGGCTATACACCGACCCTGTTGGTTGGGTATGGTGCCATCAACGGCGAGGACTATTGGTACCAACATAGCCAAGTATGGAAACATCCAATACTTAGCAAGTTTGTTCCACCAAAAGTTTTGCAGCCGCGCTCTGTACGTCGCCAAGCCGCGCCTGACGCTGATTATGGTCAGTTTGCCAATGCCGCGATGGCAAAGCAACTTATGGACAAGGGTGTCATCGTCAATATTGGTGCCCACGGGCAGCGGGAAGGCTTGGGTTCTCACTGGGAAATCTGGATGTTTGAGCAAGGTGGCATGAGCGCGATGGACAGCTTAAAAACTGCCACCATCAACCCAGCTAAATATATGGGGCTAGAAGAAGACCTCGGTAGTTTGGAAGCGGGCAAGCTCGCTGATTTGGTGATTATGAATGAAAATCCGCTGGATAACATTCGCAACACCGACAAGGTCAGCCATGTGATGCTCAATGGGCGTTTATACGAAAGCGGCACACTGAACGAAGTCATGACCGGCAGCCACAAAAGTAAGCCGTTTTACTGGCACGGCAAGCCTGAGAGTGCCATTAGATAGGACTTAAATCTAACAATTGAAGAGGCGGTGATTGCAGAGGCTTTCATCGCCTTTTTTATTTGGTTGCATTATCTTTACCAGCTCCACGTGATCTCGCTAAAGCGAAAAGCCTGAAATAAATAATAGCGTTTATAGCGGCAAAGAAGATGAAAATTAAAAAGAACTTATTAAACTTATATCCAACTAAATCTTGAGCAGTTTCAAATTCCATTCCCTCTGGTACAAAAGCAGTATCACTCAACTGTGTATAAAAGAACAAACCAAAGAAGAGTATTATCAATATCCTTGTATAAAAAATAAACGGCTCAGCTTCAGAAGCTTTGAATCGGTAGCCTTTTCCCGCGATTCTATTTCGCCAAACATAATCCCCATCATCAAGTTTGTCAGAAAATGGTATATACAAAAATCTATGGATCATTTTTGATTTCTCTCCCCAAAGAATACACTACTACATAATCTCCTCTTATCAAGTTTCGCCTTGACCCTCCCTTGTAAGATCGTAGAGTTGCGAAAAGAAATATATCAGGGACAAAAATCATGAAACTATCAGACACAAAACTATTCAGACAAAAATGTTATATCAATGGCGCGTGGCTAAATGCTGATAGCGGTGAAACGGCAGAGGTTACAAACCCTGCCACAGACGATGTGCTTGGCACTGTCCCTTATATGAAAGCTGATGAGACAAAGGCCGCCATAGCCGCCGCCGATGCAGCCCTGCCCGCATGGCGCGCTAAAACCGCCAAAGAAAGAGCGGCAATCATGCGCCGCTGGTTTGAGTTGATGATGGAAAATGTGGATGATCTCGCCATGATCATGACCTTGGAGCAAGGTAAATCACTAGCAGAAGCCAAAGGTGAAATTGGCTATGCAGCGAGTTTCATCGAATGGTTTGGTGAAGAATGCAAACGCATTTACGGCGACGTTATTCCCCAGCACCAAAGCGACAAGCGCATTCTGGTCCTCAAGCAGCCTATCGGTGTGGTGGCGGCTATCACACCGTGGAACTTCCCCTCTGCCATGATCACACGCAAAGCTGGCCCTGCCATCGCTGCAGGCTGCACTATCGTTGTTAAACCAGCAACACAAACGCCCTACTCTGCATTAGCCCTAGCTGAGCTTGGTGAGCGTGCGGGCTTACCTGCTGGCGTTTTTAATGTGGTCACTGGTGCCTCGCGTGATATTGGCGCTGAGATGACATCAAGTCCGATTGTGCGTAAAATCACCTTCACTGGCTCCACCGAAGTTGGCAAACTTTTGATGAAACAATCCGCAGACACTGTGAAAAAAGTATCGATGGAACTTGGCGGCAACGCGCCCTTTATCGTCTTTGATGACGCGGACGTGGACGCCGCTGTTGAAGGTGCAATGATATCCAAATATCGTAACTCGGGCCAAACATGTGTTTGCGCAAATCGCCTTTACGTTCAAGCGGGTGTATATGATGAATTTGCCACCAAGTTTAAAGCCAAAGTAGAAGCCCTAAAAGTCGGCAACGGCACCGAAGACGGTGTTATGCAAGGCCCTCTCATTGATATGGGCGCAGTAGACAAAATTGAAGAACATATCGCTGACGCTGTAGAAAAAGGCGGCAAGGTCACAACTGGCGGCAAACGCCACGCCCTTGGCGGCTCCTTTTTTGAACCCACTGTCATTACCAATGCCACACAAGAAATGGCAGTAGCATCTGAAGAAACCTTTGGCCCGCTAGCCCCTGTGATTAAATTTGACACAGAAGACGAAGTCATCGCTTGGGCCAATGATACCGAGTTTGGTCTGGCCTCTTACTTTTTTGCCCGTGATATGGCGCGTATATTCCGCGTTGGGGAAGCCCTGGAAAGCGGCATGGTCGCAGTTAACACCGGCTTGCTTTCTACCGAAGTGGCGCCATTTGGCGGCGTTAAGGAATCGGGTATTGGCCGCGAAGGCTCCTACCAAGGCATTGAAGAATATGTCGAGACAAAATATATGCTGCTAGGTGGAATTAGTTAAAACTTTATGCCCTTAATATAGCATTTTTAAGAGCCTGTACCGCAGGCTCTTCGTCGCGCAATTTTTGCACCAAGCGACCAAGGCTTGAGCCATCGCGTTTCAAGCCTTTTGCTATCTCGGCCATTGAGTATCCGCACGTTTCATGCACAGCTCTGGCAAAAATCGCTCTCTTATGCGTAATAGCCCGCGCCTTGGATAGCCCTTTAAGCTCTGCTCTTGTTACATCCAAATGCTTTTCAGCGAGATCGAACAGTTGTTTGGCTGAAAGCGCGACATGCTCAACCTTGGCATGGGCAACAAAACCCGTAGCTTTAGAGATAAAGCTCGCGTCGCCTATGATGTCGCCACATATTCCCTCGGGCGGCCATACCTCTTGACCAGCTTCCTTCATAAAGCGCTCGTAAGCCGCAGTTTGATCCGCGGTCTTTGTGGAAAGCATTTGCAGAAGTTTAGCACTGTTAATAAAATTATCGCTTTCCCTACGTCGATAGGCGCGATCCGAGCCCCAAAGCCAATCACTTGCCGATGCGGCCAGGTCAGCTCGCACAGGGGCCATATGAATGGCGCGCATGGCGCTCAGCAAATATTTATCAGGATCAATGAGCAAAGCCTTGAAGCGACCGCCAAACAAATGCCCTTCACGGTCCATTTTAATGTTGATATAGCGCGTATAACGAAAGGAAAGATTTTGCATAATCTTTGACAGCGGCACATCACCGACCTCGATTAGCAAATGGATAGTGTTGGGTAAAAGAGTATAGGCATAGAGCTTGTGCCCCATACGGTCGAGGCCATCAGCGATCAGCGCCCGAAATTCGCGGCCATCATCCTCGTCAAAAAAGATATCCTGCCCGCCGTTACCACGAAGCGTCACGTGGTAAGTAGCCCCTGGGAAATGTATGCGTGGTTTTCTAGCCATAATTCACTATGGCATAGCTTTCACCGCAATGCAATACTGCAAGCCTGACCCTTAGGGCTGTGTCCAGTCAAGAATAACTTTACCAGACGTGCCAGAACGCATGGCGTCAAAGCCTTGTTGGAAATCATCAACTTTGAAGTGATGTGTGATGATGGGGGCAAGGTCAAGCCCTGCTTCGATCATGGCGATCATTTTATACCATGTTTCGAACATCTTACGTCCGTAAATGCCGTGCACCTCAAGCCCTTTGAAAATAACATGGTTCCAATTAATGCCTGTGCCTTGCGGCATGATACCCAGAAGCGCTATTTTACCGCCATGGTTCATAGTATCGAGCATCTCGGAAAAGGCTGACGGCACACCGGACATTTCCAGCCCTACGTCAAAGCCTTCTGTCATACCGAGCTCTGCCATTACCTCTTTTAAATTCTTATTAGTGACATTGACCGTACGTGTCGCACCCATCTGAAACGCAAGGCCGAGTCTGAAATCATTAACATCGGTGATAACAACATTGCGCGCGCCCACTTTTCTGGCGATTGCTACCGCCATAATACCTATAGGCCCAGCCCCGGTAATAAGCACATCTTCACCCACTAAATCAAAAGTAAGCGCTGTGTGCGCTGCATTACCCAGCGGATCAAGAATTGAGCCCAAATCATCGCTAATCCCTTGGGGGAGTGGACAGATATTAGTGGCTGGAACGGCTATATATTCCGCAAATGCTCCCGAGCGATCAACGCCTATACCAACCGTATTGCGACATAAATGGCGCTCGCCTGCACGACAATTGCGGCAATGGCCACAGGTGATATGGCCTTCAGCCGATACACGCTGACCAATCTTGAGACCTGCTACCTCTGAGCCAAGTTCGACAATTTCACCCGCAAATTCATGACCCACTGTCATCGGAACGGGAATTGTATCTTGCGCCCACTGGTCCCAGTTATAAATATGAATATCTGTGCCACAAATTGCCGTTTTATGCACCTTGACCAAGACGTCATTGTGACCAACCTTCGGCATTGGCACATCTTCCATCCAGATACCAACCTCTGCTTTTGCTTTAACAAGTGCTTTCATAGAAGCTGTCCCTTAGTCAATAATGTCAAGCTCGCGCCCAATTTTGGCGAAGGCTTTAATGGTGTGGTCAAGGTCTGCACGAGAATGTCCGGCAGATATTTGTGTGCGAATGCGTGCCTCGCCGTGTGGCACAACCGGGAAGGAAAATCCAATAACAAAAACACCTTCCGCCAGCAGCATATCCGCCATTTTACTGGCAAGTGCTGCATCCCCCAGCATTACCGGCACAATCGGGTGATCAGCACCGGCTAGAGTAAAGCCTAACTTGTTCATTTCTGCACGGAAATACGCCGCATTGCTATGCACTTTATCGCGCAAGTCACTGCTTTCTGCGAGCAACTCAATAACCTTTATGCTGGTTGCAGCAATAACGGGTGCGACAGTGTTTGAAAAAAGGTAGGGCCGCGAACGCTGCCGGAGCCATTCAACCACTTTGGGCGACGCTGCTGTATAGCCGCCGGACGCTCCGCCTAATGCCTTACCAAGTGTACCTGTGATAATATCAACGCGGTCAGTGACACCAAAATGCTCGGGCGTACCGGCACCATTAGACCCCATAAAGCCAACCGCGTGACTATCGTCTACCATCACCATTGCATCATATTTTTCAGCCAAGTCACATATAGCTGGCAGATTGGCTAATACGCCGTCCATAGAAAAGACACCGTCGGTTGCTATCATGCGAAAGCGCGCATCTGCCGCATCCATTAAGCACTTTTCCAGCGCGGCCATATCATTATTCGCATAGCGAAAGCGCTTGGCTTTACACAGGCGTACACCATCAATGATACTGGCATGATTTAGCGCATCTGAAATGATGGCATCTTCCTCTGTGAGTAAAGTCTCAAACAGGCCTGCATTGGCGTCAAAACAACTTGGATAGAGAATGACATCGCCCTTACCTAAAAATCTAGCAAGCTTGGCTTCTAGTGCCTTGTGCGGTGTCTGTGTTCCACAAATGAAACGCACTGAAGACATACCATAACCATAAGCATCAAGCGCCTCTTTTGCGGTCTCCACAAGGATATGCTCATTGGATAGACCAAGGTAATTATTGGCACAAAAGTTTATGAAATTTTCACCGTCTCTGCCTTCTACAGTAACACTCGCTTGCTGGGGAGACGTAATAACCCGCTCACTTTTATAAAGCCCACTGGTCTTTAACGTTTCAATTTCAGTTGTAAGGTGATCAATATAGCGACCTGACATGGGGCAATCCTTTTCATTCCATAGCCTTATATATACTATAAAACACTCACTATAGTAGCTATACTATTTAATAAAGGAGATAATTGCCATAGGTCATTTTTTCATGGCATTCGCATATAAAAAACCCTGACATAATTTGAAGGCAGGGCTTTCGTAATTAAATAAATTATAAATCTTTAAGTGAGCACATTCATAAAGTGTACTGCATCAATACCAACAACAGCGGCTCCATCTTGGAACTGCTCACGAATTACTTCATGAGCGTCAAGAAATTCCACACCGAAGAAACCCTCGGACTGCCAAGCGATTTTAGCTTTAAGCGATAGGCCAAATTTTGGTATCTCCACAACGCCCAGGACATCATTTTTAAATGGAATATCGAGTTTAATCTTCAAACCACCTACAGATAAATTTCTGATTTGGCAGGAAAATTTATGCCCATTCACATGGATAAAAGCGCGCCATAAAACACTTCTGCGCGGTAAAGACCGATGATGATCTTCATAGGGCAAATTGCCATGAGCTGTAGACTCTATATTGCTGTTACTACTCACCATCTCAACACCCCCAAAGGCAAAGGTAAATTTATAACGCTTAACACCCAAGAGGACTATAATAGATAAAATTTTAATAGTCTATTAATAAATTGTATTTTCTCAACCTGTGGGACTTTCCAGAGCATAGCCTTCACTTCGCACTGTGCGAAACATGTCTTGTTTACCACCTTCATTAAGGGCTTTACGCAAACGCCTGACAGAAACATCAACTGTTCTGTCTTCCACATAGATGTCTTGCCCCCACGCTAGGTCAAGCAATTGATTACGGCTAAACACCTTACCGGGGCGAGAAAGAAAAACTTTTAATAATCGAAATTCAGTCGGACTAAGATTAATAATATCGCCACCGCGTGTTACTTTTTTACGCTCTAGGTCCATAATAATATCACTACAGGTAAGAATGTCATCCAAAAGCTCAGGTCTTGAGCGCCGCAAAAGCGCATTGATCCGTGCGATTAGTTCGCTTGGCAAATAGGGCTTTACTACAAAGTCATCAACACCAACTTCAAATCCTCGAAGTTTATCATCCTCTTCCCCTCGTGCGGTAAGCATAATAACGGGCAGCTTTTTGGTATCTTCTTTAGTTCGCAACCACCGTAATATTTTTATACCAGACATTTCAGGCATCATCCAATCGAGCACAAGCAAGTCGGGCAGCGTTTCTTCTATCCTGTCGATAGCCGCCTGCCCATCCCTGGCAACATTGACTGTAAATCCTGCTTCTTCAAGGTTATATTTTAATATTTCAGCCTGCCCAGCTTCATCTTCAGCAACAAGTATTTTCGGAGCATTTGTCATAGCAAAATTTTCTCTTTCTTACTCAGCAACCTGTGAGATAGCCTCATCAATGCTAATGTGTCCTTCATCAAATGGCTTGCCTTCCACAACGAAATAAAGTTGCTCTGCAATATTTGTAGCGTGATCTCCGATACGCTCAATATTTTTTGCAATGAACATTAAATGGGTGCAAGCGGTAATATTTCTTGGGTCTTCCATCATATAGGTCAGAATTTCTCGAAATAGAGACGTATGTAACAAGTCTACTTCTTCATCACTCTCAATGACTTTTAATGCAAGCTTAACATCTCTTTCAGTCCATGACCGTAGAACATCATCAATCATATCACCCGCCAGCTTGCTCATGCGCTGCACTGAGCGCGCTGTAGCCTCCATCAAAGTTACTTTAGAAAGAGTAAGAGTGCGTTTAGAGATATTTTTCGCATGGTCGCCCATACGCTCTAGGTCATTAGAAACCCTAAGCGAAGCGATTATCATCCGCAAATCCGCTGCCATTGGCTGCCTCAGCGCTAGTAACATTGTAGCTTGCTCGTCTATGCTTACCTGCATTGCATCAATTTCTTTATCTGCCTTGATAACAGATTTAGCAAGCAGATCATCATTTTTGACAAGGCTGGTAACAGAGTCCGTCAAAAGCACTTTAACTTGTCCAGCCATATCAACAATCAGTTGATCGAGTGTAGCCAATTCTTCGTCATAGGCTTTTACGATATGTTGTTGAGTCATTTTCTTATTTCCTTTTCAGATACTATCCGATGCGGCCTGTGATGTAGGCTTCTGTTCGCTCATCTTTGGGGTTCGTAAATATAGTAGCAGTTTCCCCCTGCTCAACCAAATCACCAAGGTGGAAAAATGCAGTATAGTCAGATACGCGCGCGGCTTGCTGCATAGAGTGCGTCACAATAACAATAGTATAGCGCTCTTTAAGCTCATGGATTAATTCTTCAATGCGCGCTGTAGCTATAGGGTCTAACGCTGAACAAGGCTCATCCATTAAGATTATCTCAGGTTCTATGGCGATCGCGCGTGCTATACACAAGCGCTGCTGCTGACCACCTGACAAACTCGTTCCAGCTGATTCTAGGCGGCCCTTAACCTCATCCCAAAGCCCAGCTCTACGCAAGCTTTTTTCAACAACCATATCAAGGTCGGCTTTATTATCGGCAAGACCGTGAATACGAGCTCCATAAGCAACATTTTCAAATATGGATTTAGGAAAAGGGTTCGGTTTTTGAAAGACCATGCCCACACGACGACGCAACACTTCAACATCTACCTTCTTATTATAAATGTCATAGCCATCCATCGTAATAGAACCTTCTACATTACAGGTAGGGATGAGGTCATTCATTCGATTTAAACACCGCAGAAAAGTGGTTTTTCCACAACCGGACGGGCCAATAAGTGCCGTCACACGATTGCTGAGTATTTCCAGATTAACGCTATGAAGAACTCTATTGTCTCCATAAGAAACACAAACATCTTTCGCGAGAATTTTTTCAGCGAAAACCGTCTCTTCTTTCACTTCTATATTTTTTACTTCACTCACAGGATTTACCATTTCTTTTCTAATTTTTTACGCAAAATAATAGCCGTCAAATTCATAAACAAGAGAAACACCAACAGCACGATAATAGCTCCTGCTGTTTTTTCCGCAAAGGCTCGCTCGGGGCTATCTGCCCACAAATATACCTGCACGGGCAAAGCTGTAGCCGGGTCTGAAAATCCTGAAGGCGGATCAACAATAAAAGCCACCATACCAATCATCAATAAAGGCGCTGTCTCACCAAGCGCGCGGGCCATACCGAGTATAGTTCCCGTCAACATTCCCGGTAAAGCTAACGGTAAAACATGGTGAAATATTGCTTGCACATGAGATGCACCAAGACCAAGGGCTGCCTCTCTGATAGATGGAGGTACAGCCTGAAGAGACACCCGTGATGTAATAATGATTGTCGGCAGCGTCATAAGGGAGAGAACCATTCCTCCTACGAGCGCTGATGAGCGCTCAAGTCCGAATAAATTTAGAAAAACTGCAAGGCCCAATAGACCAAATATAATTGATGGCACAGTCGCCAAATTATTAATGTTGACCTCTAGAAAAGCCGTTATCTTGTTTTTAGGTGCAAATTCTTCCAGATAAATAGCAGCCAAAACTCCAATGATAAAGGACAGCAACAAACAAACGAGTAAAGCCATTACAGACCCTAAGAAAGCACCGCCAATGCCAGCGCGCTCTGGATCGCGACTATCGCCATTTGTAAAAAAACTCCAGTTAAAGCTTGTGCGTAATCTGTTGTTATCAGCCCAATTTAATATCCATTGTTTCTGGGTAGAATTCAACATGCCAAATCCATCTTCTGCCAGATCAGCTTTCCTAGCCATATCAACCGTGTCAGAAGCCGGCAACCAAATATAAAAGGCATCGGATGAAGTCTCTAGAGTAGCCAGTGCTTGCTCAAGATCATACTCGGCCCCTTCAGCTATCATTTGGTAGGCAGCTTTGCGACCTGAGCGTCCCTTTGCATCCGGCAAATTGTGCAACATAGTCTTACGCAACAGGGTGAAGCTGTTGCCGCCATAATCAGCTATAAGTTCCTGTGTTATTTCAATTTGCACGTCGGTTTTAACGAAAGCACCACTTCCTTTAATGAAGATGGCACCGATTAAAAATAAAAGAAAAGCAAGGCTGAATGCAACGGCAACAAAACCAATATACTTAAAGCGTTTTTCGGCTTTATATCTGGCATCTAAGCCAGGCAAATTTGCGCGAGACAGGGGATGAGATGTATCAGTCATAAGCTTCTCTATATCTATTCACTATCCAGTTTCCGATAACATTAAATACCAATGTAATAACAAATAACGCTAACCCCAAGGCGAAGGCTGATAGTGTTTTCGCGCTATCAAATTCCTGATCACCTGTCAGTAACATTACAATTTGAACAGTCACTGTGGTTACGGCTTCGAGTGGATTAAAAGTAAGGTTTGCGGCAAGTCCAGCGGCCATAACCACAATCATGGTTTCTCCCACAGCGCGCGATGCTGCAAGCATTATCCCGCCTGCTATACCGGGTAGAGCTGCTGGCAAAACCACTCTTCGAATGGTTTCCGATTTGGTAGCGCCTAACCCCAGAGAACCCTCTCTGAGTGCGCTTGGCACGGCAGTGATAACATCATCAGAAATAGAAGAAACAAGGGGTATGATCATCACACCCATTACAAGCCCAGCTGCCAGAGCAGACTCTGACGCGATGTCGAGGCCAATGACTTCACCAAAGCCTCTCAGCGCAGGCGCTATAACGATGGCTGCAAAAAATCCATAAACAACTGTTGGAATACCTGCCAAGACTTCAAGAATTGGCTTTATCACCGCGCGGCGTTTTTCTCCTGCATATTCTGCCAAATACACTGCAGAATAAACACCAAGCGGAGCAGCCACGAAAAGAGCTATCAGGCTGATAAGTATTGTACCCGCGAGCAATGGCACAGCGCCAAAAGCACCCGCAGCAGCCACTTGATCACTACGCATTGCTGTTTGTGGATTCCAATTTAATCCGAATAAAAAGTCAAAGAAATTAACTTCGGCAAAAAACCGAATGGATTCTATAAGCAGAGAAAACACAATACCAACGGTTACCAGAACCGCAACGGTGGAAGAAGCCACAAGCGCTAGCTTTGTAGCTTTTTCCCCATATCTTTTTTTACTGGCTGAAAAACCATTTGTGTTAGTGGCTACGGCCATAGTAAAATATCCTTTGCTTACTTAAGCGCGGCTTTAATAGCTTTTTTATAGCTATCACTCTCAACTTGTCCCATAGGGATTAGTCCACGGTCTGTAAGGTATCCATCTTCGCCCATTGCTTCTGCGCTAATAAAAGCTTCGACAAATGGCTTAAGAGCTGGAACAGACTTCACATGTTCGCCTTTAACATAAAAGAAGAGAGGACGAGAAATCGGGTAGCTACCATCGGAAATCGTTTCAAAGCTGATGGCAGTACCATTCACTTTAGCAGCTTTCACCTTGTCTGAATTTTGATCAAGAAAACTAAAGCCGAATATTCCCAAAGCATTTTCATTAGCAACAAGTTTTTGAACAATCAGATTGTCATTTTCGCCAGCTTCGATGAAAACACCATCTTCACGCATAGTATGACAAATTGTTTTGTAAGCATTCTTATTTGTCTTTTTAAGTGCTTTAATATCACTGAAGGTTTTACAACCACCTTCCATTGCTAGCTCAACAAAAGCATCGCGTGTGCCGGATGTTGGTGGCGGACCAAGCACTTCAATTTTAGTGTTAGGCAAGGTAGAGTTAACATCTGACCAGTTAACATATGGATTTTCAATCATCTCGCCGGCTTTATTCGGTACTTTTTTCGCTAAAGCCAGAAAAATATCGCGGGTAGACAGATCAAATTGAATTGCGCCTAGAGCGTTGGCAAGTGTAATACCATCATAGCCAACTTTAACCTCGATAACATTCTTTACACCGTTGTCTGCACACATTTTAACTTCAGAGTCTTTGATGGCTCGTGAAGCATTAGACACATCAGCTGTAGCTGATCCAACACCTGCACAAAAAAGTTTAAAACCGCCACCAGTACCCGTGCTTTCAACGATAGGTGTTTTAAAATCTGTTGTACGTCCAAAGCGTTCAGCAACAACTGTTGAAAAAGGATAAACCGTTGACGAGCCAACTATGCGGATCTGATCATCAGCAATAACAGATGGCGTAGTCGTGAACAAAGCTGCCGCAGATGCAACAACAAGTGTGAGATGGGAATTCTTAACCTTAAAAATCATTTGTCATTTCCTATATCTGTTTCTGGCAATTATTTGCCTCGATGAGCAGATATCTAGTCGCCTTACAAGGCGAACCTATGACAAATTTGTTACAGTTTTGTTTCAGATACTCGAAAAATAAACTTTATAAATTACGTTATGAACAACTTAATTTCGGCTTCTCTCTCCGTACATTTTAGATTAGCACCGTAAGCGCCTTAAAATATAAAGTAATTCATCAAAACTTTTTGACTCTTATAGAAAGATGGGATCATAGTAAGTCTTAAAATTACTATGATTTTATTATACTGTAGTATCGAAAAGGCCCCTTAAAATGAGCTCCGTATTTTATCGTAATTCCACTAAAATTTACCCCCGCGCTGTTGAATCTAACGGGATGTATATTTACGACGAGGCGGGCAAAGAATATTTGGATATGAGTGGTGGAGCGGCTGTTTCTTGTTTGGGTCATCAACACCCAACAGTGGTGAAAGCACTGTGCGAGCAAATTCAAACCATGAGCTTTGCTCACACAGCCTTTTTTTCTAACGAACCGCAAGAAAAACTAGCCGATAAACTTGCTTCAAAATTTGGTGAAGCAGGAGCCAAAGTCTACTTCACATCAGGGGGTTCAGAAGCCAATGAAACTGCAATAAAACTTGCATGGCAATATTGGCGTGCTCAAGGCCAAAAAGGCAAACAAAAAATCATAAGTCGCGAGCATAGCTACCACGGAAACACATACGGCGCTTTGTCAGCAAGCGGGAACAAGCCCCGCCGCCGCGTCATGGGCGATATATTACAAGAATGGCCGCGCATTGAAGCTTGTAATATATATAGAGGCAAAAGAGATGGCGAAAGCCTTGAGGCATTTGGACTAAGAACAGCTAATAGGCTTGAAGCAATGATACACCAAGAAGGTGCTGATACTATCGCTGCTTTTATAGCGGAACCCGTTGTAGGCGCATCCCTTGGAGTCATGCCTGCTGCACCCGGATATTTTAAACGCATCCGTGAAATTTGTGATGAACATAATATTTTACTCATATCAGATGAAATAATGTGTGGAACTGGGCGCACCGGAACCTTTTACGCGCACGAGCAGGATGGCTTTTTGCCCGATATTGTTACTCTCGCCAAGGGCATAGCCGGTGGTTACCAGCCCCTTGCTGCCACCATCGCGCGCGAAAAAATCTACCAAGGCATCGCCCAAGGCGGCAATAATTTTGACCACGGGCATACCTACGCTGGCCACGCAGCGGCATGCGCTGCTGGTGTAGCCGTAATAGACGTCATTGATAATCAAAATTTATTAGATAATGTTATAACTCAGGGTGAAGCTCTCCACAAAGCCCTTATGGATGCTTTTCAAGACCATCCACATGTCGGAGATATTAGAGGACGAGGACTCTTTAGATCCCTTGAGATTGTCGCTGACAAAGATACGAAAAAACCTTTTCCGGATAACAAGAATATTACCAAAAACCTGATGCAGTCTGTAATTAAAAATGGCCTCATTTGCTACCCAGGTGGCGGATCAGAAATTGATGAGCTTGGCAGCCATATATTACTTGCCCCGCCTTTCATACTGGAGAGCAAGCATATTGATCAGCTTATTGCTAAATTAACCACTGTTTTTAGTGAGGTGCTAGGTGATTAATCCCTTCATTATAATGTCTGCACCCAATGGCGCGCGTCGCCAAAAGACTGATCACCCCGCTCTGCCGATAACACCGGATGATATGGCAGACTGTGCTGAAGAAATTGTTGAAGCCGGTGCAAGTATCTTGCACCTTCATGTTCGCGATGATCAAAATAGACATTCTCTCGACCCTGACCGCTACCGCGCTTCGATAAAAGCTATAAGAGAGCGTGTGGGCGATAAACTTATCATTCAGGCTACCAGTGAAGCCGTTGGAATCTATTCGCGCCATGAGCAAATGACGATGGTTAAAGACTTAAAGCCCGAGGCAATATCACTTGCCTTGCGTGAAATATGCCCAAGCGATGATGACCTTAGCGACACAGCAGAGTTTATAGCCTGGATGTCAAAAGAACATATATTCCCGCAGTATATTCTCTATGATGAAGATGATTATATCCGCTTTGAAATCTATAGAAAACAAGGCATTTTCATGTGTGATGACCCCTTCACACTTTTTGTCTTAGGGAGGCACCCAAAAGCCGAAGACACTGTGCATAATGCCAAGCGTCTCAAAGAAATCACCAAACAGGTCGGCAATCCATGGGCTATGTGTGGGTTTGGCAGTAATGAACGCGACTGCGTGACACACGCCGCGGTTAACAGGGGTCACATTCGTGTAGGCTTTGAAAACAATATCCATAGGACAGAAGGCACATTGCTCGCAAACAGTGCCGAGATGATTACTCATTGTAGGGAGGCTGCGGTCATCGCCAAGCGCACTGTGGCTAGTGTTGACGACGTTAAAAACATTTTTAAGCTATAAACAAATTATACAAAAAAGAAAGGCTGACCGGATATCTCCGATCAGCCTATATTATTGAAGTGCCTAAATTACTTTAGAATTTAGTACCAATACGCAAGTACCAAGAACCACCTTC
The DNA here is from genome assembly GCA_965603115.1 of uncultured Alphaproteobacteria bacterium. GTDB lineage: Bacteria > Pseudomonadota > Alphaproteobacteria > Sphingomonadales > Kordiimonadaceae > CBFDBT01. The sequence goes on along the minus strand of CBFDBT010000036.1, from coordinate 675 downwards.
ATAGTTAGCGGCACTACGGCGTGGGTATTGAAGACCAACACTCATGCGATTAGCATTTTGCAACCCAATTTCATCAATATAACTATCAAACAGGTTAGAGGCACCTGCCGTTATATACATGTTGTCATCAATATTATATGTCAACTCAGCATCGAAATACACTGTAGCGCCAAGCTGTGCTGTAGGAGGGTCAATAGTATCATTGATTCTACCACGCTCATCATAGTGCTTGCCATAATAGTTAGCCCGCGCCATGAAGCTCCACTTATCACCGAAGTTAGTAAGTGCTGTTAGAACAAAGCGATGTTTAGGATAGTTATTTTCAATATCCTCAACTGTTGAGTCACTCACTGGGTTAATACCGTTTACCAGTTTTTGACCAACAATTTCCACCTTGTTGTAGTTATAAGCAAGAGACACATCAGTTGATGCAGACCCTGACCAATCAAAGTTGGATGTCAACACAACATCAAAACCCTGAGACACTACATCAAGACTGTTAGTGAAGAAAGATACAGACGCATCAAGGTTATCCGGATCTGCAGGATCACTTGCATAAGCAATATCACCAACACGATAAATATGATCGTCTACTTCAATACGGTAGAAATCAGATGTTAAAGTGGTGTTTTCATCAATAGCTGCCGTAAAGCCCAACGCTTGTGCTTGCTTGAT
>CBFDBT010000035.1:0-18459 GCA_965603115.1 uncultured Alphaproteobacteria bacterium | reverse complement strand
ATGGCATTTGAAGAAGAATTTTCTATTGAAATTCCTGATGATGCAGCTGAAAAAATTCAAACTGTACAAAATGCAATCGACTTTATCTCAACTAACGCTTAAGTTTGATACAGTATTCATTCAGTTATGATAGGGGCAACTGTTAACCTTTTTAGTGTGGGCTGTTGCCCTTTTCAGTTTTTGGCCATAAGCTAGTAAATATGCATGATGTAAGGGGTTTTTGATGAGGCGAGTTGTAATAACCGGAATGGGAATGGTAAGTCCGCTGGCTTGTGGAGTTGAAGCCACATGGTCAAGATTAATCAACGGTGAATCAGGCATCGGTCAATTAACTAAATTTGATTGTGAAGACTGGCCTTGCACGATCGCCGGTGAGATCACTCGCGGGGATGGCTCCAACGGTACCTTCAACCCTGATGCATTTATGGACCCTAAAGATCAGCGCCGTGTAGACGATTTTATTCTATATGGCATGTCGGCTGCTACTATGGCTGTTCAAGACGCCGGTTGGGAAAATCCAGGTGAAGAAGAATGCATTAGAACAGGTGTATCTATAGGCGCTGGCATAGGTGGTTTGCCTTGGATTGAGAAATATTCAATCATTAATCATGAAAAAGGCAGACGCAAAGTTTCACCGCATTTTATTGCTGGTTCAATCGCTAATTTGGTTTCTGGTAATCTTACAATTAAATATGGTTACAAAGGACCTAACCACGCAGTAGTAACGGCCTGTGCGACTGGCACGCACTCTATAGGTGACGCTGCAAGGATGATTATGTGGGATGACTGCGATGTCATGGTCGCGGGGGGAGCTGAAGCCTCTATTTGTGGTGTTGGCTTTGCAGGCTTTACCCAAGCACGTGCTTTATCAACCAACTATAATGCGACACCAACAAAGGCATCCCGCCCATGGGATGATGACCGTGATGGTTTTGTCATGGGAGAAGGATCCGGTGTTGTTGTTCTTGAAGAACTTGAACATGCTAAAAAACGTGGCGCCAAAATATATGCTGAAGTTGTTGGTTACGGCATGTCTGGGGACGCTTATCACGTTACGGCACCGGCACCAGATGGAAGTGGTGGCTACAGGGCTATGGAAGCAGCATTGAAGCGTTCTAAGCTTAATCCTGAGGATATCGACTATATCAATGCGCACGGCACGTCTACACCGCTTGGTGATGAGCTTGAATTTGGTGCAGCAAAAAGGTTGTTTGGTGATGCGGCAAAAAGTCTATCTATGTCCTCAACTGAAAATGTGGTGCCGCCAACGCTTAATCTTGATAACCCTTCAGAAAGTTGCGTGGGAATAGATCTTGTGCCTCATGTAGCTAAAGAGCGTTCGGTTAAATCTGCCTTATCTAATTCTTTCGGGTTTGGTGGCACCAATGCATCTTTGATATTTACGGAATATTCGGGCGATTAAAGTCTTTTATGAGAATGTAAAATTGCGACTTAAGTTCTTCAAGCGCTGCGATAAGGTAGTTTTATGAATTTAAATCGTAAAATGGTGGTTATATTTGTTTGTTGTTGCATCGCAATAATTGCCTCTTATGCAGCTGTACACCATATTGCCACGAACAAAAGCACAACAACCCAAAATACCATAATTTACATTCCGCCAGGTAGTGGTTTGCTCAGGGTATCATGGGTTCTCAAAAATGAGGGTTTAATCAGAGCTCCATGGCATTTCAGACTCATTTCCTCACTAAATGGTAAAAATACTTCACTCAGAGCAGGCGAATTCGAGATTGTCGCAGGAGCATCTGTTGAAGACATATTGTTTACAATTACCAAAGGCGAGCTTTACAAGAGGCTATTCACAATACCTGAAGGTTCTAGCAATATTCAGGTGGCTGAAATTCTAGACGCTGCGCCCGGTCTAGAAAAGCCTACGATAATGCCCGAAGAAGGCTATTTGTTGCCGGATACATATTTTTATCATTATGGCTCAAAGACATCAGATATATTAGAGCAAATGGCTCAAAAACTCACTTTCGAACTCGACCTATTATGGCATCAAAGACCTGATAACTTTCCACTTATGTCGAAACATCAACTGCTGACACTTGCTTCTATTGTCGAAAAAGAAACTTCCATTGACAATGAGCGTTCACGCGTTGCTGCAGTTTTTCTCAACCGTCTCAAAAAAGGTATGCGCCTACAATCTGATCCCACGGTTATTTATGGTATTACAGGTGGTAAACTGCTGGACCGCCGTCTCACGCAAGCTGATCTAAAAGAGCAAACCGATTATAACACATACAGAATAAGAGGGCTGCCACCGGGGCCAATCGCCAATCCGGGAATCGCATCCATAAAAGCGGTCCTAAGGCCTGCGCCTATTAAAGATTTATATTTTGTTGCTGACGGAACTGGTGGTCACGCATTTGCAAAAACGCTTAGAGAACATAATAAAAACGTTAAAAAATGGCGACGCATTCGTGATTCACAGTAAGTCTTACATTGCGTAGGCAGAGTGAGCGCCTTATAGTCTTCTCCAACAATTAACGCCATTTTACTGGCTCTAGGAATTTACAATATGTCTTTAAAGAGTATGACAGGATTCGCAAGCGGTGGCTCAACTTTCGGTGCCTATAGCTGGACGTTTGAAGTCAAAAGCGTTAATGCAAAAGGCCTTGATATTCGTAGTAGGGTACCATCTTTTTTTGATGGCCTAGACATTGAGATTAAAAAACTTGTCAGTAAATCTCTAAAACGGGGCACTATATTTGTTAACCTTACAATCGAACGCGATGGGGCCGATAGTGATTTTACTATTAATACAGATTTGTTAGATAGTTTGATACAAACAGCATCATCTTATGCAGATCAACAGGGCATAGCCCCCGCATCCATTGACGGTTTACTCAACATCAAAGGCGTCATTGACTTTTCAAGTAAGGGTTTGGATGACGATGTTAAAAAGCAATTGCTTGAGGCTTTAATAAAAAATTTACAATCTGTTTTATCGCAGCTTATCGACGCTCGCTCTAGTGAAGGCTTGCGTATGAGTGATATATTGTCCAGCAACATGGATGAAATGTTAACTTTGGTGGAATCAGCAGAAAAAAGCGCCGCTGTTCGCATTGATGCGGTTCGTGAACGCTTTCAATCGAATGTAGAGCGCCTGTTGCAAGACGATTCTGTCACCTCAAAGGATCGTCTTGAGCAAGAAATCGCCATGCTAGCTGTTAAAGCCGATATTACCGAAGAAATTGATCGACTGAGAAGCCACATCACTGAAGCGCGTGAGATTTTAAATAGTGATGAAGCGGTAGGGCGACGACTTGATTTTTTATCTCAGGAATTTAACCGCGAGGCGAATACGCTTTGCTCTAAGTCCAATGACAAAGACCTAACGCGTATTGGACTAGCGATGAAAATTCTGATCGATCAATTTAGGGAACAGATTCAAAACATCGAATAATACATTGAATATAAAGGTAATATACTAATGAACTATACTAAGGATAGAAAAGGACTGATGCTTGTTATGTCTTCGCCGTCCGGAGCGGGGAAAACCACACTCACACGTCGACTTCTTGCTGAAGATAAAGATATTTTAATGTCTGTATCCGCCACGACCCTTCTAGCTCGCCCGGGGGAGGTTGTATGAAAAGACTATTATTTTGTTACACACGAAGCCTTTGATGAAATGGTGAGTAATGACCAGATGCTTGAGCATGCTACAGTTTTTGAAAATTCATATGGTACACCCAGAGAACCTGTTGAGCAGGCACTATCTAGGGGCAAGGATATAATCTTTGATATTGACTGGCAGGGTGCGCAGCAATTGGAAGCAGAAGATATTGTTAGTATCTTTATCTTACCGCCAAGTGTTGGAGAGCTTAAAAAGCGCCTGAAAAGCAGAGCACAAGATAGTGATGAAGTGATAGCCAAGAGAATGGATAAGGCTCACAATGAAATTAGCCATTGGGCTGAATATGATTATGTGCTGATCAATGATGACCTTGACGCTACATTTGCTGATCTGAAAGCGATTGTTTTAGCTGAACGATTGAAGCGCACTCGTCAAACCGGCACATCTACATTTGCGCGCAATCTTATGGATGACGCAGGTTAAGAGACACGCATGCGCTTATATTCACGAGCTAATTTTACATATTCAACTACTGTAACGTCTTCTGCACGGTCCGTGGCTTTAATATCTGCGGCAGCAAGCAATTCTATGGGGTCAACCGCAATACCCTTGAGGGCAGAGCGAAGCATTTTGCGTCTCTGATTAAAGGCTTTTGCCACTAACATTTCTAAATCTGCAAGCTCTACGTCATCTTCAATTGGCTCTGTTGGTATAAAGTGGATTATCGCACTGGTTACCTTTGGTGGTGGGGTAAAAGCTTGTCTTGGTACCGTAAAGACTAGTTTGACCTTACCGCGCCACTGAGCAAGGACAGACAGGCGACCATAAGCTTTAGAGCCAGGTTTTGCGACAATACGTTCAGCAACTTCTTTTTGAAACATCAATGTTAGGGATTGGTACCAAGGTTTCCAATTTTTTAACGTCAACCATTTAACCAACAGGGCAGTGCCAACATTATACGGTAAATTTGAAACTATATGCATTAGCTCATTGTCATGAGGCTTAATAAGCGCAAGCTCATCCATTTTCAGAGCATCGCCTTCGTGCACAGTTAAAGCCCCATCATAAGCCATGGACACTTCCTCTAATGCAGGTAGGCAACGACTATCCATTTCAACAGCAACAAGACGCTTTGCGCCTTCAGTCAGTATGGCTCGGGTCAATCCACCTGGGCCGGGCCCAACTTCATAAACAACGGCATTGCTCAGGTCTCCTGGCACCCGGGCAATTCGCGCAGTTAAGTTAAGATCAAGAAGAAAATTTTGACCAAAGGATTTTTTTGCCTGAAGGCTATGGGTGGTTATCACATCGCGCAGAGCTGGCAGGTCGTCACTCATGACTGAGACAACTTTGATAAGTCCGCAGCCATGCGCATAGCGTTGAGTAAGCTATCCACACGCGCTTCTCCTGTGCCTGCTATAGACAAGGCGGTGCCGTGGTCGGGTGATGTGCGCACAATCGGTAATCCGAGGGTGATATTAACACCACCATAAAAATCTAATGTTTTCAAGGGGATAAGTGCCTGATCATGGTACATGCAAATAACGGCATCATATGATTTTCTAGCGTCACTATGAAAGAGACTATCTGCAGCGAAAGGTCCCGTAGCTTTGATACCCATATCACACAATCTATCTACAGCTGGTTTGATATAAATAGCTTCTTCTATACCCATAGCACCATCTTCACCGCTGTGTGGGTTTAGGGCTGCTACAGCAATTCGTGGGGCTTTAATATCAAATCGATCCCTAAGGTCAGTGGCTGTTAAAACAGCTTTGTGCACAATAATGTCGGTCGTGAGAGTTTTGGCAACATCACTTAGAGGAACATGAACCGTTACGGGTACTACTCGCAGCCCCTTACAGGCTAGCATCATGACTGCATTTTTAATTGGTTCGTTGCAGCAATCTGCCAAAAATTCTGTATGACCGGGGTAGTTAAAGCCCATACCGTAAAGACTGGCTTTATGAATAGGGTTGGTAACCACAGCTGCAAAGTCACCAGATAAAGTACCTTCAACAGCATTTTTGATAGACTCTATAACAACACTTGCGTTAGCTGGGTTTAACTCACCACAGATAACTTTATCAGAAAGAGTAACCTCTAGAACAGGAATAGCGCTTTCAAAGCATTCTATGGCTTGGCTGGAACTGGTTATAAGTTCGAGTGGAATATCTTTGTCATAAGCCTTAAGTGCATCACCTGAACCTATATAAACAAAAGGTGGTAGGTTATATTTTTTACGGTCACGCCATAGCTTAGCTGTTAATTCTGGCCCAATCCCCGCTGGCTCACCCATAGTCAGGGCGAGGGGTTTGTTTATGAAGGGGCCTGTCATACCATTATCTGCGATCTATGATCGCATCCCTACGTAGATCGCGTAAATAGCGACGCCCCATCATCGCAAGGCGCTGCCCTTCAATTTGAGCATATATCTGATCAAAGTTAGGCTCTTGAACCACAGGTTCTTGACGATCACAAACGATGAGAACATGTAGACCATCCTCCATAGCAATCACGTCAGATGGAACACCAATTAAGGCATTTTCAACAGGGGCACGGACTAAATCTGGCAAGTCTCTATAACGAACAGCACCGACCGTAGTATTAGGGTCAGCACCAAAGTCAGAAACTTTGCTGGCTAAATCCTCACATTTAAGAGGGTTTTTGCCAAGGGCTAGAGCGGCATCCTTAAATTTCTTAACATCAGCTTCGTTATCCGATTTCGGCTTTTTAAGCATGAATTGATTAAGCATTACTTGCGTATCGAGAGGATCTATCGAGAGTATTTTTCTTCTGTCCTGTACTGCAAGAATGCGATATCCACCCGGGGTTTTTAATGGTGAAGTTAAGCCGCCAATACCTACTTCTAATAAAGTATCTCTTGTTTCCGGTGTTAAATCAGCTTCGGAAATCCAGCCAAGGTCTCCACCGTTAGCAGATGAGGGTGATGCAGAAATCTGACGAGCAATGTCTGGGAATCGGCCGGTATTATCCTTAATTTGTTCTACCAACTTTTCGGCTGCTGATTTAACTGCAGCATCTTGGGAACTGTTTGATACTAGCATTTCGATTTCAGCTATGCGAAATTCAAACTTACCTTTATTGTCGTGCATTCGCTGTATTATAGCCTCGACCTCTTCGTCAGTGACGGCTACAAACTGGCCAAGACGTCCACCAACAATTTGCTCCCAAACCACTTCAGCGCGCATTTGTTCGATCATAGTTCTCTTACTAGACCCAATACTTAAAAGCGCTCCAGCAAGTTGCTCTGGAGTTTGACCCATGGATTGGGCGCGCCTTATAAAGTAGCTTTCCATTTCCTCATCAGGGATGGTGAAATCAAATTCTATTCTGGCCTCTTGGAGTTGTAAGCGTTCATCAATCATAGCTGTGGTGACTTGCTCGCGCACTTTGTCAAGTTCGTCTTGACTGGAAACGCCACCTGATGCGGCAATTACAAGGCGCAATCGCTGGTCAATGTCATAGGAAGAAATTGGTTCATCATTAACTAAAATTTCTATCTCCATCACAGATTGTTGTGCGATGGCACTTGAAGCAACACCCATTGCAATAAGAGATACTGAAATGGCGATGGTTACTAATTTTAGAATTTTATTATAAATATATTTCACAGTCACAAAGCCTACACCCATTCTACGGTTTTCATATTCTCTCAGCTATCGAAGATAGCAACACATGCCTTTTATGCTATTTATTTCAAAAGGTCACTAGCTATCTGTAGCTATCTATCAAATTAAGATCCCAAACTTAATAACTTGAAGCGGAACATAATAGATGACCCTGGCTCAATATCGCGATCTTTTGTGAATCTTTCTTTGAATTCTATTGAAAACTCAAAGCATTCATCGCTGTAATTAAAGCCAAACCCATATTCTATACCCTTTATCCCGTTGCTTAAATCCTCAATAGCCGAGCCTTGAAAATTCCATTCATCATTCAGCTTATAAAAAAAGTCTGCGCGGATTTCTTCACGGTCTTCTTGATTAATAAAATTCAATTGGCGATTCAACTGTAAATAACCAATACGCATACGTGCCTTAGATGGGCCAAATGAGGCATTGATTTCATGTTTTTTTAAGGACAGCGTGTCTTGATCAAGGCGGAATCTTTGGCTGATATCCAACCAGTCTTTATAACTAAACTTAACGCGCCCTACAAAGTCAGAATAATGGTCTTCTAGCCCAGTACCGGGTACAAATAGATCATTGCGAATATTTCGGCGCCAAGACTGCCCAGCAAGAAAGCTGAAGTTAACATCTTCTCCTTCAAACTGATACCGCAAACCGTAAGTTATGCGACTGCCACTTTCCCATAAATCAAGTCCAGATGTGCGGTCACTTGAAAAAATATTAATGTCGTTGAGTTCAAAAGCGCGACTATCTTCATTTGAAATTATATTAGATGTACTCACATTTGGAGCCAAAACAACTTCAACAATAGGCTCTAACATTTGGTTATTATTCGAGCCATACTTTATCATAGGATAACTCAAATTAGCGCTTACATGACTTAGAAGCCGTATTTCTGTCCCATCGGTTCCACCAAATGCTGGGTCATCAGGTCTATCAGCATCCTCAATATTATAAATATCTGCACGAACGAGGGCTTCAGCCTCCATGACAAACCCATTAGTGAAAACCATATGTCTTTGCCATTCACCTGAAGTAGATAGCCTACGTGTATCAAGCCCACTAAAGCGATGTAGGGCTAAAGCATTTGCCTTTGCGGTAAAAGTACCGCCAAATAATTTATAATCAGGAATATATTCCGCATCGATTAAAGGAATAGCAAAACCTGTTAACCCTCTAATGTCTTCAATGCGCAAACCTTCAAAGGCGATGGTTTTGGTGCTAAAGTATGATCGACCATAAAACCCCTCAAGCGTATAATCTGACATAAGAGAATCATTATAAGAAAACCCGTATCTGCGTAAATAGGTGTCATCACTTGCCCAATTTATTTGATAGCTTGAACGCCATCTTTCATTATGGGTGTAGTTTCCTTTAGAAAAGAAATGACCACGAAATTCATTACGGCCTGTGACTATATTTAAGTCATCACGTTCGTCAGTGTATGTAATACTTCCATTCATATCATATTGACCTTTGCCAATATGCTGGCGAAATTCAGCCGCAAGAACTGGATTTTCTTTGGTAGTAAAAATAGGTTTAATCGTCATATCCGCACTATCACTGAAACTGTGATAATAGGGTAGGGCAACTACAACTCCCATTTCAGGTAATTGGTAAACTTCGACTGGCAAGAGGCCGTTTGCCCGCTCAACACTCGGGTCAGGATGACTGAAATAGGGAAGCCACATAACGGGCAGTCCTAATATTTCCAAATAAGCATTTTCATATATTAAGCGTTTGGCATTTTGATCATGGACAACTTTTACAGCTTTAATTTGCCACAGAGGAACATCATTTGGGTCTCCCTCACAAACTTCACAAGGGCTATAAACCGCTCGATTTAATGTGGTCAGGCCTGTGTCGGCCTTGCGGCTTGCGCTAAGCCCTGCAACCTGACTTCCGTCAGCGAGAAGTAGCCGCACGTTGTCAATGAAGGCATCACGGAGTTTGTGGTCGACTGTAATTTTCGGAGCAACTAACTTGTGGCCTTCAGGGTTGGAGAGAATGACAGCACCAATGGCTTCGACAACACCGGTTTTTTCATTATATTTAACTTCTCCAGCAACAAGGCTGTAACCGTCTTTGTGCAACTCTACATTACCGAGAGCGCGTACTTCTCCTTTTTTTGGGTCATAGGTCACGCGATCGGCCGCAAACTCAATACCATCTATTTTAACGACACTATCATTTGCCACACTTTCATAAGGCGTGAGAGCGCCAAACCCAATCGCTATAGCAGTATATATGACGCTGTGCCTGTGGCGATGACGTGAAATCAACAATTTATTCCCTTAAAAATCTTTAGTCTTAAATACTTGATACACGCCATAGGGCTCCGCATCAATTAGAGAAACACATATTAATCTAAAATATGGCAATTTCAGGGAGTTAATCTTGCAAAGCTTGTCTGTCTGGTGCATCTAATAGAAAGATACATAGCGCATCAGATACATTGTCTGATTTACCAAGACAAATTAAGAGGAAAACCATGGATATTCAGTTTAAAGCCACAGGCAAAGTAGAAAAAGGCACGCTCGTAGTCTTCGCATCGCAAGATAAAAAGAAAAAAGAGACGCCGGTTTTGTCACCTACAGCCAAGGGTCTTGATGAAAAGATGAAGGGCACTCTGAGTAAAGCCATTAAAGTTTCCGGTTTTAAAGGTGCAAAAGGTAGCATGACAATGGTTTTGGCGCCTGATGGGCTATCTATATCACGCCTTATTATATTGGGCACAGGTAAAGGTGCAGAGCTCACACCGTATGATTATTCTGTTATGGGAAGCACAATAATTGCCAAACTATTAACCTCTGGTGAAACAGATATTGCAATAGCTTTTGATACACCTGAAGGATCAGCAGTAGACACAGTAGAAGCTGCTGCCCGTATCGCAGAAGGGGTGCGCCTGAAGAGCTATCGTTTTGATAAATATCGCACCAAAGAGCCTAAATCAAAAAAACCTACAGTTAAAAAAGTAATTCTAACTCTTGAAAAACATAAAGAATCGGCCAAACGTTTTGCTACTTTGGATGCCATAGCCTCTGGTGTATTTTTAACGCGCGATCTTGTATCTGAACCTGCCAATATTCTAAATCCAGTGACCTTTGCAAAACGCATTAAAGAATTAGAATCTGATGGCCTAAAAGTCACAACACTTGGTGAAGCCGCTATGGCAAAACTCGGCATGGGCTCGCTACTGTCTGTCGGGCAGGGGTCAGCACACGAATCACAGCTTGTTGTCATGCAATGGAACGGTGGCACTAAAGGGGAGGCTCCACTCGCTTTCGTGGGTAAGGGCGTTACATTTGATACTGGCGGTATATCGCTTAAGCCTGGTGCTGGCATGGAACAGATGAAATGGGACATGGGTGGTGCAGGCACGGTAGTTGGCTTGATGAAGGCGCTCGCTGCTCGTAAAGCTAAAGTCAATGTGGTTGCCATTGTTGGCTTGGTGGAGAATATGCCGTCTAGTACAGCATCTCGTCCTGGCGATGTGGTCACCTCAATGTCTGGCCAAACAATTGAGATACTCAATACTGACGCAGAGGGCCGCTTGGTTCTCGCTGATGCGCTTTGGTATTGCCAAGACAAATATAAGCCTAAATTTATGATCGACCTTGCGACACTAACCGGGGCTATCATTGTTTCTCTTGGTAAAGAACACGCAGGCATATTCACCGATGATGACAAGTTGGCCACCGGACTGTCTAAAGCCGGAGATGAAACAGGCGATAAAGTATGGCGACTACCGCTTCATAAAAATTATGACAAGCTTATCGATTGTGATATCGCCGATATGAAAAATATTGGCGGATCAGGCGCGGGGTCAATCACGGCGGCTCAGTTCTTAAAACGTTTCACCAACAAAGTTCCATGGGTTCATATGGACGTTGCCGGCACTGTTTGGTCTGATAAAGATATGCCCCTTAGTGCTAAAGGTGGCACTGGGTACGGTGTAAAATTACTTGATCACTTTATCAGCGAAAATTACGAATAAGCTGGAGTGATCCTAAATGACTGAGATACGTTTTTATCACTTGCAGCGGCAGTCCATTGAAGAAGCTTTGCCAAAACTTGCCGAACTGGTGCTTAAGTCAGGCAACAAAGGCTTGATAAAAGTTGCTGATAAAAACACCGCCAAACAAATAGATAAAGCTCTTTGGACATATAGTCCCGAGAGCTTTCTCCCCCATGACATAGAAGGTTCAAAATTCGCCAGCGAGCAGGCGCTATTCATTACGTCAAATGACGAAAACCCAGCAGAAGCTAAAATGGCTATCTTGATCAATGGTCAAAAACTTGAGGATTTATCTCCATTTGATCGGGTTCTTTATATGTTTGAAGGGTTACGAGACGAAATTATAGCGACAGCAAGGCAAGACTATAAAAGCTTTAAAGGCCTTGGTCATGATATGTCATACTGGCAACAAAAGGATGAGGGTGGCTGGGAGCAGAAGACATGATATCTGTCAAACACGAAAATAAAAAATACACACTAAAAGAGGGGTTTGACTTCGTTTCAATGCATGTAGTGAATGATTTTTTTTCAAGCCCTGAAAGCTATTGGACTCAAGATGACACAGACGCTGAGAGACTGCGTGCTTGGACTGCAAGCAATAGTTTTGCATTATTAGACAACGACTTGAAAATGGTCGGGGGTTTTCGTCTGATCACGGACCGAAGTTTCTTTGGTTATGTCGCGGATGTTTTTGTTCTGCCAGAACACAGAGGACAACATTTAGCGGAGTGGATGGTGAATATAGCCTTTAATTCGGAAGACTATAAAAACGTGAAAAGATGGTCTCTTCGAACCAAAGATGCACAAGGCCTATATAAAAAGCTTGGCTTTAAACTCCCTGAAAATCAGCATTGGGAAATGGAACGTAGAAAATGAAACAAACCTTTCTCAAAACAATAGGCGCAGCCTGTTTAGTTTATGTGATGGTTTGCAGCTATATCTGGATAGGGCAGGAAAACCTCCTGTTTGCCAATAATCCCGTGACATTAGATCATCAATATAATTTCAAAGGCCATGTTGAAGACGTTTGGTATGATCGCCCGGACGGCGCACGGTTGCATGGTGTGCGTTTCAATCAAGGCGGACCCAAGGGGCTGATGATTTATTATCACGGCAATGCAGGCAATAATGGATTATCCGAGAGTTTTGTAGAGCCTTATATTGCTAAAGGCTATGAAGTGCTTGCTTATGATTACCGTGAGTTTGGTAAAAGTCGTGGTGAAATGAGTGAAAAGGCATTTTATGGAGATGCCTTGGCAATATTTGACGCTGAGAAAAAAGACTTCAAACCTGAAGATATTTTACTTGTGGGCTGGTCGTTTGGCTCAACACAAGCTGCTTATGTGGCAGCGAACAGGGATGTTGGGGCTGTAATCCTTTTTGCTCCAATGGCGTCCATTCTCGATCTTGGTAATCGCTACTATCCATTCTTGCCAGATTTTATTTCAAGCTATCCTTTTAGAACTGATCTTTTGTTTGATAAAATAAAAGCCCCTGTTTCGATTTATCATGGCAGTGAAGATAGCATCGTGCCGATTGAATCCAGCCTGTTACTGCTCGACCACTTCAAGGAAAGTGACAGCTATATGCGGGTTGAAGGGGCAACGCATATGGATATACCCTATAGATCTGAAGTGATTGAGCACCTAGAAAACTATATGTAACCTAGTCTGACTTCACAGCCTCAAAGTTTGAAACATTGCCAACCATTTTCCAGTGTCCTTCGATTTTTTTGTATAAAGATACCCATGCACTGGTAAAGGCTAGAGTCGCTACGCTATTACCTGCCGCATCAAGACGCTTTCCTTCGGCTCTTACACGAACTGTTATCCAGCCGAGTGTTTTGTCGTCTGATAGCGTTATGACAGGCGCATCAAGATCTATATATTTATTGTGACTACGCACTTTAAGAGATTTTTGCATATTAGCTCTAGCATCAGACTTTTTCACTACATCAATTTTACCATTATAAATAAATGTAATTTCATCACCCCACTGATCAGCCATTAAACTTTCATCGCTCGCGATATGGGCATCAATCATATTCCTATGATGTCGCATAAGTTTTTGCTCGTCAGACAAATTAGAATAGGGCGTCAACAAATTAGAATGAATGTCCGGCCCACCAATTTTTACTTTGTTGAAATTATAGACAAAAGTTCTGGTACCATCATCAATATCAATGCGATATGGAAGCGCAATATCGCCCACTTTTCTCCAGTCTTTATAAGAAAGGAGTACAGAAAATTCACCATTATAATCAGTTAGTTGAGATAGTAGGCGATTGTCAGGTTGTCTGAAACGCTTGGTCGTTATCTTTGTACCGTCAACAATTGTTTCTATCCTGCACTTACAGGCCGTATCTTCGCCAGACTTTAAAGTAGACGTGTCACTATAGAAATTCTCTGGGTATACAATTTGTGCATGGAATTGATGACCAACAACAAAATCCCCCATGTTTGGATTCAAAAGCTTTTCAGTCTCACCGTCATACTGCCATAAATATAGTCCTTCACGTCCCATAGTGATTTTTCGCTCTGGGTAGCTTCTATGGAATATTAATCGCTCATTATCTAAATAAGAGGTGATAACGCTATAGGTTAAGCCATCTGATACAGTAACGTCTGCAAAGGCTGTTATTGCTCGTTTTTCTTGGGCGGTAGCAGGTGAAGTGCTCAATAATATTAGGATAAATATAGAAGTAACTATTGGTGCAATTGTTTGCTTTATAAATTTCATCGCAGCCCCCGAATTAGTCTCACTTTTGCTTTACAAGAATGAGGCTATGCTGATTAACTGAAAATATGAAGTAAACTTAAGTTTATATAAGGGATAAAATTCTCTAACCTGTATTTATGGCCTTATCATATTCTTCCACTAGCGCCATCCATTTGACCTCGGCGGCTTCAATAGCTTTATCAATTTTACCCGCTTCACCTTGCAGGCGTGCAAGACGCGCTTTGTCTTCATCGTTATTACGATAAAGCGTGCCATCGGAGAGTATACCCGCGACTTTTTCTTTTTCAGCATTTAACCGCTCAATATAAAGCTCTGCTTTTTTGGCTTTTTGCTTTAAGGGTGCTAGGGCTTCACGGCGCAAAGCAGCCGCCTTGCGTCTGGCTTTTTTGTCTTGCTGTTTGCTGCCATTAGATACCTGGATTTTTTGAGATTTTTTCTCACGTTTTTCACCGGAGCGTTCAGCAAGCAATAATTTTTTATAATCGTCTAGATCACCATCATAAGCTTTTACATCACCGTCAGCAACAATCCACAAACGGTCTACACAGGCTTCTAGAATATGCCTGTCATGACTGATAAGCAGCACAGCGCCTTCATAGTCATTAATGGCATGAATGAGCGCCTCACGGCTATCGACATCCAAGTGGTTGGTTGGTTCGTCTAAAATAAGAAAATGGGGCTTGTCGATAGTTGCAATTGCAAACATCAGCCTTGCTTGCTCACCGCCTGAAAGGGAACTTATTGAGCGATCAACTTTATCACGACTAAATCCAAAACTTCCAAGAACGGCTCTAATTTTTGCTTCTGTCGTGCCCTCTGGCAAAGAACGAGATAATAATTCGTAAGCCGTATCTGTTTTACTCAATTCTTCTAGCTGGTGTTGTGCAAAATAACCCACCCTAAGATGGCGAGACTTTCTAACTTTACCATCAACGGGCTTAAGTCTGTCAGCCAATAGTTTTGCAAAAGTTGATTTACCGTTACCGTTAGCACCTAAAAGCGCAATGCGGTCATCCATATCAATGCGAAGGTCTAACTTTTTTAAGATAGGAATAAGCGGATCATAAGCAACTGTAGTCTCTTCAAGCACAATAAGTGGTGAGGAGAGGTGCTCAGGCTTGGGAAACTTAAAGGGCACCGTATATTCCGTCATCATCGTAGCGATGGGTTTCATCCGCTCTAGAGCTTTGATACGGCTTTGCGCCTGACGAGCTTTACTGGCTTGAGCCTTAAAACGATCAACAAAGGATTGAATGTGGCGGCGCTCGTTTTCTTGCTTGGTGCGCATGGCCATTTGTTGTTCCATCTTTTGGCTGCGTAAAAGCTCAAAACGGTCATAGCCACCAGTGTAATGGTTCAGCTTGCCTTCACTAAGATGCAATATCCCTTTAACGGCTTTGTTTAATAGTTCTCTATCGTGACTGATAATAAGCACTGTATAGGGATAGGTTTGCAGGAAGTTTTCTAGCCACATCACCCCTTCAAGGTCGAGATAGTTTGTAGGTTCATCAAGCAGCAAAAGATCTGGCTGATTAAAAAGAACCGATGCTAACGCGACCCTCATGCGCCACCCGCCGGAAAAACTTTTACAAGGTCTCTGTTGTGCTTCAGTGTCAAAGCCCAGTCCTGAAAGTATCGTTGCGGCTCTGGCCTCAGCTTTATGGGCATCAATATCAGCAAGGCGCGTGTGTATATAAGCAATGCGCTCGGGGTCAGTAGCACTTTCCGCTTCGGTATTGAGATCAGTGAGTTCAGTGTTTGAGGCAATAACCGTATCAAGCAAGTTTTCTGGACCATCGGGAGCTTCTTGCGCCACAATACCTATTTTTGCTCCGTTGCGAACGGTTATCTTGCCACCTTCACTTTGCAAATTGCCAAGTATCAAATTGATCAAAGTTGATTTGCCCGCACCATTACGGCCAACGAGGCCAACGGTGTGGCCTGCAGGGATTGCGACGGTGGCTTGATCTAATAAAAGACGGTCGCCAATACGGTATGTAAGGTCTGTGATATGTAACATGAGGGGGGCTTTAGCAGACTGAATTAACTTTTGCACGCCAAAAGACTTGGCATAAGTAACTTTTAAGCTTATAAGCGCGGAAAATTAACTAGCAAACTTATCACGAAGGTAAATCACATGGCTATTCAACGTACTTTTTCTATCATTAAACCAGACGCTACAAAACGTAACCTCACTGGTGCAATCAATGCATTATTCGAAAAGTCAGGTCTACGCATCGTTGCTCAAAAACGCATTCGTATGACGACAGCACAAGCTGAAACATTTTACGGCGTTCACGCTGAGCGTCCATTTTTTGGCGAGCTTGTAGAATTTATGACATCTGAGCCTGTTGTTGTTCAGGTTCTAGAAGGTGAAAATGCTGTTCTTGCACACCGCGAAGTTATGGGTGCTACAAACCCTGCTGAAGCGGCTGACGGCACAGTGCGTAAAGAGTTTGCACTTTCAATTGGTGAAAATTCTGTTCACGGTTCAGACAGCGAAGAAAATGCAGCAATTGAAATTGGTCAGTTTTTCTCAGGCAATGAAATAGTTGGATAAGTAATCAACAGACTATTGTTGTACTATTCACAAATAATATAACTTTAAAAAGGTTGGGAGTTTCCCAGCCTTTTTTTGTCTTTACTGGTACTATTATGCTTTACGTTGTATAATTACTAAAAATTTAATAATCTCTTAATCATATTTCCATAGTGTAATACAAAGTGTAGGGGATCGAGTGCTTTAATTATTTATGATATAGGGGACATCAAGTGCAGGCTTTAATCAATAAATTCACCGTAAAAACTTCGCTACTTACCATTGTATCAATTTTATCAATGTTAATAATAATTGATATGTCGAGTAATGCTTTATCTGCGTGGTCTAAAAGGCAGGAAATACATATAGCCACTCAGGCTAATCTTGTTGCAGACAACCTCCTTAAAGCGGCAGGCAATTGGGCTGTAGAGCGAGGTGTCACCAATGCCTCTTTAGGAAATGCAGCTACTGTGTCTAGCGCAAATAGAGATACTATCAACAAACGCCGCCAAACAGCTGATGCTGCTTATACAGCCGCCCTAAAAGCTATAGAAGAAAATGATCTGCCTTTTGCCAATAAAAAGCAATTAATCACCAATGTGAAGCAAAAATATGCTGCTGTATTATCTATTCGTTCTAGGGCAGATAATTCTCTTAAAAAAATGAAAAATGAAAGAGATGCGGATTTATTGACCAGTTTTGTACCGACAATAACTGGGTTGATCATGCAAAGCCGAGACCTTAGGACTACACTTGCAAACGAGATAATTACCGATCCGTCATTGTCAGTTCTTAATAATTTAAAACACTTTTCATGGGTGACCAGTGAATATGCGGGCAGGGAACGGGCAGTAGTTGGTGGTACCATATCATCTAACATGATTATAGAACCAGCAAAATTGAAAACCCTATCCCAATTTCGTGGTCGGGTTGAAGAAGCATGGACCACTATGCAGGATTTGGCAAAAAATGCTGTTGTTAGTGACGAGATTAGATCGGCACTTAGAAAAGCAGAATCTTCTTATTTTGGTGATTTTGAAAAAGTAAGGCTGAAGGTTTACGAAGATGGTGAATTTGGTGATTATGGAACAACAGCGGCTCAGTGGATAGGAAGTGCCACGAGCGCTATTGATAGCCTGCTTGATGTACAATCTGCTATCACTAAAACCATGACGGCTACGGAAGCAGAGATATCATCTGCTGCGACCTCATCCTTAACATTTGATATAATAATTCTACTCGTTGTTGTTGGAGTTGCGACTGGTTCATACCTCATTGTTATATATAGAGTTAGTAACCCCATTGTTGCAATGACAGATGTTATGGAAAAGCTTTCTAAGGGCGATTATGAAACCGAAGTGATAGCGCGCGATCGCGTAGACGAAATTGGTCAAATGGCTGGAGCTGTGCAAATATTTAAAGAAGCAGGTATTGAAAATATTCGCCTGCAAGAAGAAGCGGAAGAAAACCGCAAACAGCGTGAAGCAGATGAAGAGCAAGCAAGAAAAACTGAACAGCAGCGTAAAGAGGCTGAAGCAACTCGTGAAGCTGAAGCTGCCCAAAAGGCTGATGCGGACCGTAAACAAGCCAGGCTTGACCTAGCCGATAGTTTTGAGAACAGAATTTCCGGTGTTCTTAATACCGTTACGTCTGCCATTCAAGAAATGAGTGCAACAGCGGCTGAAATGTCCCGCAATGCCAATGATACATCTGAGCAAGCGGCATCAGCCGCTACTGCATCACAGCAGGCAGGTGCGAACGTGCAAACCGTTGCGGGGGCATCTGAAGAGATGTCAGCCTCTGTAAATGAAATAAGTGGGCAAGTAACGGAATCAGCCAGAATTTCTGATGAAGCTGTAACAGACGCTGGCAAAGCTGCAGACCAAGTTGGTAATTTGAGTGCATCCAC
>CBFDBT010000034.1:0-18638 GCA_965603115.1 uncultured Alphaproteobacteria bacterium | reverse complement strand
GGTATGGGGGACGCAGACTTTCGCTTTGAACAGGTCATCATCGAAGAAACCGCCTATGCTCGCGCCCACGATTGGTATAATACGCTGCACTCGCGTCTTGTTGGCCCTTATATCACGCGGTTTGGCAATGAAGAGCAATGTATGCGCTTTTTGCCCAAATGTGCGAGCGGTGAATGTATCTTAGCCATCGCCATGACCGAACCCGACGCGGGTAGTGACCTGGCTGGCATGCGGTCGAATGCGGTTGAAAAGGATGATCACTGGGTCTTGAATGGCTCTAAAACTTATATCTCCAACGGCATTAATGCGGACCTTGTAGTGGTTGCTGCTAAAACAGATCCCGCTAACAATCCCCACCATATGACCCTCTTTCTGGTCGAGCGTGGCATGGAAGGTTTTGAGCGTGGTCGCAACCTCAAAAAGATGGGCGCCAAGGGCCAAGATACCGCTGAACTGTTTTTCCATAATGTCAAAGTACCCAAGGAAAATGTTCTGGGTGAGCCGGGTGAAGGTTTTAAATATTTGATGAAGGGCCTCGCGGAAGAACGGTTGCTCGGCGCAAGCGGGTATTTATCAGCCGCCCAGCTATCTTATGATCTAGCTGCGGATTATGTTAGAGAACGCAAAGCATTCGGTAAACCGCTGGCTGCTTTTCAAAACACACAGTTCCGCTTGGCTGAACTGCGCGCAGAACTGGACGTGGCGCAAATTTATGTTGATCAGTGCGTGAAAGCCTTTAATGCGGGCGCATTGACGCCGATTGACGCTGCCAAGGCTAAGCTTTTGGGCAGTGAATTGCAAGTTAAGGCGGCTGATATTGGTGTGCAGATGCACGGTGGTGCTGGGTATATGGATGAATATCCAATCTCGCGTCAATTTACCGACGCCCGGGTCTCAACCATTTTTGCAGGCAGCTCTGAGATCATGAAACTTATCATTAGCCGGGATTGTTTGGGGCCAAATTATTCACCGTTTAATACACGTAATTTTTAAGTTTAGCATAGGGGAAAACAATGGAGATGAATGGAAAAGTCGCTGTTATCACTGGCGGTGCATCTGGCTTGGGTCGGGCGTCGGTTAAGCGATTTGTCGCAACTGGCGCCAAGTGCGCCATCTTTGATATGAACGCTGAAAAAGGCCAAGCCTTAGCAGACGAACTTGGTAGCGATGTTATATATTGCAATGTCAATGTCACCGATGAGGACTCTGTAAAAGCTGGTATCAAAGCCACAATGGAGGCTTTTGGCGCTATTCATATCAATTGTAATTATGCAGGCACGGGCAATGCGATGCGCACTATGGGTAAAAATGGCCCGTTCCCGCTCGCGGATTTCACCCGCATTATTAATATCAATCTGATTGGCACCTTTAATGTGCTGCGCCTCTGCGCTGAGAAAATGGCGGACAATGAGCCGTTCAATAAATATGGCGGACGTGGGGTTATCATTAATACCGCCTCTGTTGCTGCTTACGAAGGTCAGATTGGTCAAGCGGCTTATTCAGCCTCTAAAGGTGGTGTAGTAGGTATGACATTGCCAATAGCGCGTGATCTTGCGGTTTTGGGTGTGCGGGTTAATACTATCGTACCGGGATTGATTGCGACGCCTTTGTTGATGGGGGGCTCTGAAGAGCTAACACCAGAAATTGAAGAGGCTCTCAATCCGCTGGCTAGTCAAGTGCTTTACCCAAAGCGCCTTGGCCTGCCCGATGAAATTGCACATTTGGCGCAAAGCATCGTCGAGAATGATTATATCAATGGTGAATGTATCCGCATGGATGGCGGCATTCGTATGCAGCCTAAATAAAATAAGAGTGTTGATTATGGTTATAGCAACGCAGGAGAATGAATAATGACGGAAAGTCTGGGTAAATTAGTCGATTCCTTGCGCCTTGAGCGTCTAGATAAAGAGTTGTTTCGTGGCCATACATGGCCACCGCGGGAGTATAAAACTTTTGGCGGTCAGGTTTTGGCACAAGCCATGTCAGCCGCTATACAAACCGTTGGTGATGACCGCCGGGTGCATTCTCAGCATGCCTATTTTCTACTCGCTGGTGATACATCAAAACCCATTATTTATGAAGTTGACCCTATTCGTGATGGCAAAAGCTTTAGCACGCGGCGGGTGCTGGCTATTCAGGACAGTCGCGCCATTTTCACATCCGTTATGTCATTTCAGGTAGAAGAAGGTGGTTTTGAGCATCAAGATACAATGCCGGAAGTTATTCAGCCTGAAGAACTTGAAAATGACGAAGACTATATGCATCGCTTGAAACATGGTGCTGACAGTGAAAGTATTTTAGACACTTTGCCGCTGGATTTTCGCTCAGTGCGTAAAAAGGATCTTGATAATCCAGTTAAAGGGCCTCCAACATTTGGTCTATGGATGCGGGCCAACGGTAAAATGCCCGATGACCCTGCAGCGCACGAGACCATGCTGGCTTATATGTCGGATAGTCATTTTTTGGGTACGTCCATGCAGCCACACGGGTTAAGCTATAAAAACCCAAAGCTATTGACCGCCAGTCTTGATCACGGCCTTTGGTTTCATGATAGTTTCCGCGCCGATGAGTGGCTCTATCATGATATGTCAAGTTCAAGGGCTAGTCATTCAAGAGGCATTAACCGCGGCAGTATTTATACCCGCGAGGGTCGTCTTGTCGCTTCGGCTGTGCAGGAAGGACTCTTTCGACTTTACGATTAGGGGGGATGCACATGTAAGCACCGCCCCTATGGGTATTTTGTTTCTTGTTGCTTTTATTCGATGAATTGAACAGCTTGCCCAAGCGCTTCACGACCAACTTCAATTTTATTTTCTGGTGCTGCTTCATCGGCGTAACCAAAAGACATACCGAACAATATTCCACGTTCTTCAGGAATGCCAAGCAGCTTGCGTGCAGGCTCAGGATATTGACCAAGCGCACCCTGCATACAGCTGCCAATACCCTTTTCCTGCATCAGCAGTGCTAAAGTCTGGGCATAAATGCCAATATCAACAGCCCCCATAATGTCGAGATATTTCTCCATGGTAAAGAGGGCCACATGGGGAGCTCCAAAAAATTGCCAGTTGCGGACCATGGCCATTTGACGTTTTTCTTTATCTTCGCGGCCAATTTCCAGTGCGCCATAAAGATCAACCGCTGCGCCAATTTGGCGCTTTCGATGTTCACCTTGATAGCTAACCGACCAGTTAAAATCTGGGCTGGGCTTTTTGCCAGCCATAAGGTCAGCTAGGAAAGCATTCTGCAATTCTTCTTTTTTGTTCCCAGACACTACATATGTGTGCCACGGCTGCACGTTGCAGTTAGATGGTGACGATTGGGCAACGGAGAAGATTTCTTCCAGAATGTCATTTGACACAGGTTTATCGGTAAAAGAACGGATGGACTTTCGGCCAGTTATAACATTTTTTAAGGACATAAATACTAATCTTTCAAAGTCTGAATATGGTTTTGTCTGGAATATTGATTGTAGTGAAGACGATATTACTGCAAATTTCAATATGAAATGTATTAATCATCTCAATATTCAGGAAAAAGAGGGGCTGGCGCCTTGGTGGGTTGGATATAGCTTCCTAAAGCTTTATAGCTTTTTTCAAGTATTAGACTAAAGTGGTGACGATTATAGAGTTTGTGACAGCAGCGGAGTGTTAAATGGTTAAGAGTGAATATACACGTCATCTGGAACTAGACGGCGGTATTAATGTTAGGGATATTGGAGGATATCGCGCAAGGGATGGCCGTCAGGTTAAGTGGCGCAAAATATTGCGTTCTGGTCATCTTAACAATATCACAAACTCAGACAGGGCAACCTTTAAAGCCCTTGACCTTCGCACAGTTCATGATTTTCGCCGCTCGCCTGAGATTGAAAAATTTCCGTCACTCGTGGGTGATGTTGAGATTGTAGCAGGCTATGAGATGGGTGTGGGGAGTATGGGGATGTTTATGCAGGCTTTCGAGCGTGAAAAATTCACACCTGACCAAGCGCATGATTATGTTGTAAAGGCTTATGGCGAATGCGTTGAAAGTGTTACAGAACCTTATAAAGATTTTTTTAAAAGTGTCTTGGCACAAGAAGAGGGCGCATTGCTTTTTCACTGCATGGCAGGAAAAGACCGAACAGGTTTGGCCGCCGCGCTTTTGTTGCATATTTTAGATGTCCCAAGCGATGAGATAACTAAAGATTATTTACTGACAGCTAACTATTTACCAATAGAGACGGTGATTGATAATTTTATCCAGTCAAGGGATGACCTTGCTGAACTTATTCAGGAAAACCGCGCCTCTCTTGTTCCTTACTGCGGTGTGCACGGGGATAACTTACTAGCCTTCTTTAGTGGAATTGATGCGAGCTATGGTTCAATTGACACTTATATAAGTAAAGGCCTTTCGCTTAATGCGGGGGACATTGAAGAGCTTAGAAATCGGTATTTAGCATGAGTAATTTAATGATTAGCGGTGAGCGCCAGCTCACACACCCTGAACTACAGTCCCGAGCTTTGCATGTTGCTGGTGGTTTTGAGGCAATGGGTATTGGTGAAGGCGATGCAATAGCCTTTTTTTTACGCAATGATTTTGCTTTTTTTGAAGCCGCGATGGGGGCTGCGATTGTCGGTGCTTATGCTGTGCCGATTAATTGGCATTTTAAAACCAAAGAAGTGAGCCATATTCTTGGTGACTGTGAAGCCAAGTTGCTGCTTATTCATGCTGATCTGTTACCTGATGTGAAGGATGCCATTCCTGACACGGTAAAAGTTTTAGTGGTGAAGACCCCGCCAGAAATTCAAGAGGCTTATGGACTATCTCATGGGCAATGCACTGTAGCGGATGGAGATGATGACTGGGATCAGTGGAGGGCCGCGCAATCAGCGTGGGATAAACCACCCCGCGCACCAAGGTCTAATATTATCTACACATCAGGAACAACGGGCATGCCAAAAGGTGTGGTGCGAGAGCCGCCAACACCCGAGCAGCAGCTCCGCACGGCTGATCTTTTAGGTATAATATTTGGCATGCGGGCCGAGCAAGACGTGAGAACTGTTGTAACCGGGCCAATATATCATGCAGCTCCAAATGCCTATGCACTCGTGGCAGCAGGGCTGGGTGGCACTGTTGTTTTGCAGCCTCGATTTGACGAAGAAGAGCTGCTGCAGCTTATAGAGCGCCATAAAATAACGCATCTTCACATGGTGCCGACTATGTTTGTGCGCCTGCTTAAATTGCCAAGTGAAATTCGAGAAAAATACGACCTTTCATCCCTTGGTTTTGTGGTCCATGCTGCCGCCCCTTGTCCCCCTGATATTAAGCGTAAGATGATTAACTGGTGGGGGCTTGTGATTAACGAATATTACGGGTCGACAGAAACGGGACCGCCTATTTTCCATACGGCGGAAGAGGCCTTGAAAAAACCAGGAACAGTTGGTCGCCCTCTAGAAGGTGTCGAGATGAAGATTTATGACGCTGATGGCAATGAATTACCCGTGGGCGAAATTGGAGAGATATATATCTTGGTCAAAGGGCATACTAATTTTACCTATAAAAATAATGATAAAAAACGGCGTGATATTGAGCGTGATGGTTTGGTGACTATTGGTGATATTGGCTATTTCGACGAAGATGGCTATCTGTTCATTTGTGACCGCGCTAATGACATGGTTATATCCGGTGGAGTGAATATTTATCCAAAGGAAATTGAAGGTGCCTTGATCAGCATGCCGGGGGTGATGGACTGCGCCGTATTTGGAATTCCTGATGAAGAATTTGGTGAAAGCCTGTGTGCGCATATTGAGTTGGACGCGGGTGCTGCACTTGAAGCATCAAAGGTTAGGGCATGGCTTGCAGAGCGATTGGCCAATTATAAAGTTCCTAAAACCGTTGTTTTTACAACGGGCTTGCCACGCGAAGATTCAGGTAAGATTATGAAACGAAAATTGCGTGAAAAATATTGGCAAGATACAGGCCGTAACATTTGACCCGACTTTAGTGTCATTAAAAAGGATACTTTAAATGATTGAAGCTATAATATGGGACTTTGGCGGGGTGATAACCACCAGCCCATTTGAAGCCTTTAATGTTTATGAAACTGATAACGGCATACCCCTCAATTTCATTCGTATGATTAATTCTACCAACCCAGACAGTAATGCATGGGCCCAGTTTGAATCTAATAAAATTAGCCTTGATGAATTTGATATGTTGTTTGCCCGCGAATCTAAAGCCGCGGGCTTTGTAGTTTCTGGTAAAGATGTCATTGGCTTGCTCTATGGTGAGGTCCGTCCCCGCATGATAGAGGTTTTAAAGACGTGTAAAGAGCATTATAAAGTCGCCTGCATTACCAACAATGTGGCGCCAAACGATAGTGCTGATGCTTCAATTGACGGCGCGCATACAAGCCGTGTTGTTGAGGCGTTAGCACTGTTTGATTTGGTGGTAGAATCGAGCGTTGAGGGCATCCGCAAACCTGACCCCCGCATTTATACCAATACGTGTGAGCGCTTAGGCGTTGCCCCAGAAAATGCCGTATTTCTTGATGATCTTGGCATAAACCTTAAGCCTGCGCGCGCACTTGGCATGCAGACAATTAAAGTAGAAAGCGAGGCGCAAGCCATTAGTGATTTGGAAAGCATTACTGGTCTTGAATTTAAGTAAGGCACATAAAAAAGCATGAAGACCAAGCTCGTGGCCTTCATGCTATAATTTTATCTTGGATATTTAGTAACCTATGGCCATGCCATCTTTGCGCATTTCGCTGGCACCCCAGTAAACGCCAGTTTCAGGGTCGCGTATGATGGCCTGATAGCCGCCAAATGGACCGCTGGTTATACGCACTTTGTGGCCACGGCGCTGAAGTTCGCGCACCACATCGGCTTTCATGCCGCTTTCTAATTCCAGTGTTCCACCGTCTTTCATGCGACCAATCCATGTAGGTTCGGTTGAGCCCTTGTGGTGATAGCGAGCTGCGTCACCGGACTGCTGGACGCCCATGCCGAAATCAAGGATATTAACAACCATCTGCACGTGCCCTTGTGGCTGCATGGCGCCGCCCATCAAGCCAAAGCTCATATAAGGCGCACCGTCTTTGGTGACAAAGGCGGGAATGATAGTGTGGAAAGGCCGCTTACCGGGTTCATAGACATTCGGGTGACCTTCAGTGAGTGCGAAAAGCGCACCTCTGTCTTGAAAGATGAAGCCAAGGCCATCAGGACTGAGGCCTGATCCCATACCACGGTAATTACTTTGGATAAGCGAGACCATCATGCCATCTTTGTCGGCTACCGTCATATAGATGGTATCGCCTTCGATAAGCTTGGGGTCACCGTGGTCAACTTCGGTTGCGGCTTTTTCCATATCAATCAGTTTGGCACGGTCTGCTCCATATTCTTTTGACAAGAGGACATCCATTTTCATTTTATAAAAATCAGGGTCGGCGTAAAAGCGGGCGCGGTCTTCAAAGGCCAGCTTTTTAGCTTCGGTCATAACATGCAAATAGTCAGCACTGTTATGGCCCATGGCTTTGAGGTCGTAGCCCTCTAAGATGTTGAGCATTTGCAGGGCGGCGATGCCCTGTCCTTGCGGGGGTAACTCCCATACATCATAGCCACGGTAATTCACCGATGCCGGTTCAATCCATGTGCTGGTATGAGTTTTGAAATCTACTTTTCTAAGCGGGCCATCGATGCGTTTGAAATAGGCATCCATTGTATCAGCGATTTCGCCTTTATAAAAAGCGTCGCGTCCACCCTCTGCGATTTTTTGAAGAGTATTGGCAAGTGCAGGGTTTTTAAAGACCTGACCTTCCTTGGGTGTGTCACCATCGATGAAATAAACTTTCTTGAAATTGTCGATCTCTTCAATCTCCCCCGTCGCGTGCAGGCGCTCGTAACGAGCCTTGTAGCCGCTCATATAATAGGAAACGACTTCAGTGATAGGAAAGCCTTCACGAGCATAGTTGATTGTTGGCGCGAGATTATCACTCATCGGAAGCTTGCCGAATTTATCGTGCATTTCGAACCAGCCATCTACGGCACCCGGCACAGAAACAGACAGGCTACCGAAATTAGGGATTTCTTCAGCGTCGCCAATGCGCGCTTTAAGCTCGGCTAAGGTTTGTCCTTTGGGAGAGCGCCCTGCAGCATTAAGGCCATAAAGTTTTTCGGTCTTTGGGTCCCAGATGATGGCAAATAGATCACCGCCAATGCCGTTACCCGTTGGCTCCATCAAGCCGAGTGCTGCGTTGGCGGCTATGGCTGCGTCAACGGCACTGCCGCCCTTTTTCAGGATATCAATAGCAACTTGGCTGGCAAGCGGATGCGAGGTGGCGACCATGCCATTAGTTCCAAGGACTGCGCTACGTGTTGCGTAGGATGCGCTGACCACGCGGTCACCGCGACCATCTTCGCGCATTTGAACGGCTGCTCCATCTTTACCGGCATTAACTATACGCTGATCTGACTGTGTCATGGCGTCCCCCTGGTTTTCTGATGTGTTGCAGGCTGAAAGAGCCAGAAATGCCGTGCCAGCCATAATGACTTTGATAAAATTCTTCATGGGTAATCCCTTTTAAATAATCGTTTATTTACGCAGCATCATAGTCAAGCTATTAGCTAGTGCAAGATGTATAAGGTCGATTGGAAGTAGAGAAGCAAGTAGGTGTTAAAAAATACATTTCCAACCCCTAGACAAAGCCCATATTTCCATGCAGAGTCCGGGCAGAAAAAGTAATAGTTTTGAGTTCTAGAGAAATTAGTAAAAAAGTGTACACATATGAAAAAGTATGATGCGATTGTCAT
This sequence comes from uncultured Alphaproteobacteria bacterium, assembly GCA_965603115.1. GTDB lineage: Bacteria > Pseudomonadota > Alphaproteobacteria > Sphingomonadales > Kordiimonadaceae > CBFDBT01. The sequence goes on along the minus strand of CBFDBT010000034.1, from coordinate 9,852 downwards.
CGGAGCAGGTCATAACGGTTTGACCAATGCAGCCTTTTTAGCCAAGGCTGGGCTTGATGTGCTGGTTGTAGAGAAAAACGACTATATTGGCGGGGCTACGGTTAGTCGAAACTTGCACAAAGACTGGTTCTATTCCAACTGTTCTTACGTTTGCAGTCTTTTTCGGCCAGAAATTTACCGTGAGTTAAATCTTGCCAAGCACGGGCTTCAGGTTGTGACCTATGATGGCGGTGTGACTTTCATGGAAAACGGCGACTATTTTGGCGCTTATTCGGACCATGAAACCCAGCGCCGCGAGGTTCATCGTCACAGTCCCATTGATGTGGATGCTTATGACCGGTTTAGCACGGAAGTGGCTAAATGGTGTCGCTTTGTTAGGCCTTTTCTTCTTCGCACGCCGCCGGACCCAACGAGCTTTAAGCCACGGGACTGGCAGGAGCTTATGTTTATTGGGCGAAAGTTTTATGATCTAGGCCAAAAAGACTTGCATGATTTTATGCGCTTTTTCACGATGAGTGCTGCGGATTATGTTGATCAATTTTTCACATCAGACATTATTAAAGCCACCAAGGTTGGCTCGGGTATTATTGGTACAGCACTTGGGCCAATGTCACCGGGGTCGGCCTATGTGTTGTTGCACCATTATATGGGTGACGTTGATGGCAGCGCTGGTGCATGGGGCTTTGCCCGTGGTGGCATGGGCTCAATAGCCGCAGCGCTCGCAGGCGCTTTTCAAGAACATGGCGGCCAGATAAGAGTTGGCGCTGGTGTTGATCAGATTTTATGTAAAAATGGTAAGGTAAAAGGTGTTGTGCTTGAGGGCGGCGAAGAAATTTATGCTGACCGTGTGGTCTCAAACCTTGATGCCAAACGTACATTCTTGAAAATTATGGACCCCAAGGATGCTGGCGAAAAGGTAGTTAAAGCTGCTAAAAACTTTAAAATCCGTGGCTCGTCTGGCAAGCTTAATATTGCGCTCAATGGCGTGCCATCGTTTCCGGCTTTACCAAAGGGCAGTCCTCTTCTCAGTGGAGATTTCCATGTGGTTGATAGTGTTGAGCGCACCGAGCGCGCTTATGATGACTGGAAAAATGGCACTTGGTCAAAAGACCCTTATCTCGATGTATTAATCCCAACACTCACCGACCCGACAATGGCACCTGAAGGCAAACATTTTATGTCGTGCTTTGTGCAATATTGTCCGGCAAAGCTAGCGGACGGTGACTGGACAGACGAGAAGGTTAAGGAATTTGGTGATAACGCTATCAATCAGATAGCACGCTTTAGCCCTGATTTTAAAAGCCTGATCGAACATGTTGAGGTGAGAACGCCCCGTGAGATTGAAGCCGAGGTTGGTTTGACGGAGGGTAATATCTTCCAAGGTGAACTGACGCTTGATCAATTGCTGTTTAACCGACCATTCCCGGGTTACGCACAGTACCGCGGTCCTGTGTCTGGTATGTATATGTGTGGATCGTCCACCCACCCGGGTGGCGGTGTTATGGCAGCCCCTGGCGCTAATGCTGCACGAGAAATATTGATGGATATGAAAAAAGGCTCGACTGTGCCGGAGGATTACGGCGATGACTAATGTAATGAATAAACAGTTTGATACTATTATCATAGGCGGCGGTCATAATGGCCTTGTGTGTGCTGCCTATTTAGCACGGGCAGGGCAAAAGGTTTGCTTGTTGGAAGCCGCTGATAAAGTGGGTGGCGCAGCGGTCACAGACACGTTTATGGATGGTTTTCGCATATCATCTGGGGCACAGTTTCTTAATCAACTTCATCCCGAAATTGTTAAAGACCTTAAGCTTGAAAGTCACGGGCTTGCAATGGCGGCAAGTGACATTGATACAATTGCTTTAAGCCCAAATGGTGAGCATATGACCATCGGTCGCCAAAGTGTATCAGGTGGCGGCATTAGTGATGAAGATAAAGCTGCTTATTCAAGCTTTATGGCAAGGATGAGTGATTATGCCGGCACGCTCGCACATTTGATAGACCTACCGCCTATTGATATTTTCAATCCGGATTGGGATGACAAAAAAGGCGCTATGAAGCTGGGAATAAAGCTTCGTTTTGGCCTTGGTAAAGAAAAGATGCAAGAGTTTTTGCGCATCATCGGCATCAATATGTTTGATGTTTTGACCGATGAGTTTGATAGTGATTTGCTCAAAGGCGCTCTATCATTTGATGCTGTGCTAGGCACGCATGCCGGACCGCGAACACTAGGCAGCGTGTTAACCTATCTTTACCGCATAGCCATTGGCAACAAAACAAACAGAGGGGCTGTTTCTATTCCAAAAGGTGGCATGGGTGCTGTAAGCGATGCTCTTGCCAAAGCGTGTGTCGCTGCTGGGGTGGATGTTAGAACATCAGCCCGTGTTGGCTCTGTACTGGTTGAGAACTGCCGGGTGAGTGGAGTAACGCTCGACACTGGTGAAGTGATTAATGCACATAGAGTTGCATCCAATGCAGACCCTAAAGCTACAGTATTTAATCTTGTGGGTCCACGCCACTTTGAAGCTGACTTTGTCAAAGGTATAGATAACCTAAGGGTTAAAGGCACGGCTGCCAAATTACATTTGGCGCTAAAAGACTTGCCTGAGTTTACAGGGCTTGAGGCGGAACAGCTTAAAGGTCGCATGGTGATAGCACCCAGTGCGAACGCAGTTGAGCGGGCTTTTAATCACGCAAAATATGGTGAGGTATCACCTGAGCCCATGATGGAGTTTTCAATCCCATCGATCAGTGACGATAGTTTGACAGATGGAGGCCATGTGTTGAACGCGACGGTTCAATATGCGCCATACCACCTCAAAGGTGGCTGGACTGAAGCGGCTAAAAACGACTTTATGGCTGCGGCGATTACGCGGCTTGAAGCTTTTGCACCCGATATTCGCAAGCATATTCTTGTTTCAGAAATGCTGACACCCGCTGACATTGAAGCGCGGTTTGGAATGGCTGGGGGTCATTGGAGTCATGGTGAAATGGCTCTTGACCAGATGTTGATGATGCGTCCAACACCTGGAGCTGCGCGTTATAGTTTGCCGCTTGATGGCATGTATCTTTGCGGAGCGGGAGCGCACCCGGGTGGCGGCGTGATGGGTGCGGCAGGTCGTAATGCAGCTAAAGTTATCCTCAAAGGAGAGGGCGCATGAGTAATCCAATTCCAAAGCCTGTGCCGCCAATAAGCGATAATCCTGTCAGCGTTGAAGGCGATGGCTATCGCTCTGCGGTGAAACGCACGCCTTTTTACACAAAAATGAAAGAGCATGACCGAGTTAATCAGTGGCATCGCTGGATGGACTATACCGTGCCTTCAATGCTTGAATGCCCAACTCTTGAGTATTTCGCTATCAGGAACTCCGCTAGTGTTTTTGATATTAGCCCTATGTCTAAATATCGTATCAAGGGACCTGACGCGCTCAATTTTATCAACCGTCTTGTTCCGCGGGACATGACCAAAATTAAGGTGGGTCGCGTGGCCTACACTGTTTGGTGTGACGATGAGGGGCAGGTTATTGATGATGGTACGCTCTTTAGATTAGCTGAGGATGATTACCGCCTTTGTTCACAGGAGCGACAACTTGAGATATTGAAGCGAAATGCCATTGGTTTTGATGTTGAGTTTTTCGAGGAAACCGACGATGTGGCCGCTCTCTCATTTCAAGGGCCGGTGACTTGCACAATATTGAAAAATATGGGCCTGAAAGATATAGAGACTTTAAAGCTGTTTGATCTCGGCTTTTTTGATTTTCAAGGGCGCGATATATTGATTTCTCGCACGGGCTTTACCGGCGACCTTGGCTATGAGCTTTTTGTTAGCCCCGATCAGGCAGAAGCTCTTTGGGATGCAATTTTTGAAGCCGGGAAGAATTATAATGTGCGCGCGATTGGTGGGCAAGCCCTAGAAATGGCGCGTATTGAGGCGGGCTTTATCCAAGCGGGCGTCGATTTTATGCCATCAACTGAAACTGTGCGTCCGGGCCACACACGCTCTCCTTATGAGTTGGGATTAGATTGGCTGGTAAAGCTCGATAAAGATTGTGTGTTCAATGGCAGGCGAGCCTTATTGAAAGAGAAAAAGCAAGGTTCGCGCTATCGTTTTGTACGCCTTGATGTTGAAGGTAATAAACCCGCTGTTAATGCCTATCTCTTTGATAAGGAAGATGGCAAGACAATTGGGGCTACAACATGTGCCACATGGGCGCCGAGTGCAAAGAAGAATATTGCGCTGGGGTATGTAGATATGCCGCATGGTAAAGTCGGAGATACGATCTGGGCTGAGATTTTTTATCAAAAAGAGCTTAAATGGAATAGGCGTTGGGCTAAATGCACTGTAGTGGATGGGCCTTTTTGGGACCCTCCACGCAAGCGTATGACGCCCCCCGCTGACTTTTAGGATAGCTTAATGGACGATAAATCCGCACTCTATGAACAGGTTGAAGCACAGATACTCTCTGTCCTTGAGGGCGAGCATGACACTATCGCTCGTATGGCGACTGTCAGTTGTTTGTTATCTGAAACCTTTCCGGACCGGTATTTTTGGACGGGGTTTTATATTGTTGACCAAAGCAAGGGTGATGAACTGGTGGTTGGCCCATATCAAGGCACTCTTGGATGTTTGCGCATAGCTTTTGGCCGCGGAGTTTGTGGTGAGGCAGCCGTAAGCGGCAAGACGGTGATTGTAGAAGATGTTCATGTGCACCCGGGGCATATTGCCTGTGATCATAGGACTAATTCAGAGATTGTTGTGCCAGTTTATGATAAAAAAAACCAAATTATTGCAGTTTTCGATGTGGATTCAGTCTATAAAGCGACTTTTGATACTATAGACCAGACGCATCTGGAGAAAATTTTAAAAGCAGTTTTTGGAAAGGTTTGAGTGATTTATGAAATATCTCCATACAATGGTCAGGGTTAAAAACCTTGAGGAATCTCTTGATTTTTACTGCGAAAAGCTTGGACTGATAGAGGTGAGGCGCATGGATTTTGAAGATGCGCGCTTTTCTTTGATCTTTTTAAAAGCTGATGGTGATGACGGCCCAGAAGTGGAATTAACTTTTAATTGGGATTTGCAAGAGTATGATGGAGGAAGAAATTTTGGCCATCTAGCTTATGCAGTTGATAATGTTTATGATTATTGCCAGAGCTTAATGGACAAAGGGGTGATTATTAATCGGCCGCCACGCGATGGAAGAATGGCTTTCGTAAAATCACCTGACGGTATCTCAATTGAGATATTACAGATGGGGAAGGCCCTAGAGATATGTGAACCGTGGGTGGATATGCCTAATATTGGGGAATGGTAATACTCTATGTTACCATGATTAAGGCTAGAGAATAAATGCAATTACATTGGACGAATAGATTATCCTACAAGCTTGCTCGAACAGGTGTGATAATAGCCTTCCTTTTAGGTATTGTACTTTCACTTGGGCAAATCTATCTCGACTACCTTGATGAAGAAGAACAATTTGATGGAGCTGTTAATAGAAGTTTAGATGTCGCTATGAAAGCTGCGACCCGTGCTGTGCATATTATTGACGAGCAACTGGCTGAAGAGGTGGTCTCAGGCCTGTTGGAATATGACTATATTATCCAAGCGCGTATTGTCGATGAAACTGGTAGTGCTATGGCGACCAGTGAGCAAAAAACGATTAAAGTTGATACAATATACAAGCGTATATCTAATAAATTTTCTAGTAAAGCCGTTCACTATGAGCGCCCCTTATATTTGCGCCAGCCAAATGCAGACCAGTCAGGCCAGTTACAGGTCGTGGTTGACAAAGCGGTTGGTCTTCAGAGTTTCTTTGAGAGATCTGTCACAACTTTTTTTAGTGTCCTCATTCGAAATATGATTTTGGTGGGGCTTTTGTACGTTGTTTTCTATTTCCAGTTAACAAGGCCGCTCACTAACTTAACAACAAAACTTGCTAATATTGAGCCAGGGGAGCCTGGGTCGAAACGCGTAGCATTGCCGCCAGGGCATGAAAATGATGAGTTGGGAATATTGGTAAATGGATTTAATCTTGCTTTAGATACAACTAGGTCATCAGTGGAAAATTTACAGTTCACTAACAAAGCCCTTGAGGCCTCTGAAGATGCTTTGCGTCGTCGCACATGGGAACTAGAACAAGAAGTTGAGCGCACGACACAAGGCTCGAAAGAATTGTTGCGGACAAAAGAGCAAGCCGAAGCGGCTAACCGCGCCAAGAGTGTATTTCTAGCCAATGTTAGTCATGAGCTTAGAACGCCTCTCAATGCGATCATTGGCTTTTCCTCCGTTATGGCCGACGAGGTATTTGGCCCTATAGAAAACAGTAAATACAAAGAGTATTTGGATGATATTCGCACATCTAGTCAACATCTGTCCGAGCTGCTGGGAGAAGTGCTTGATCTGGCTAAGGTGGAAGCAGATGAAGTGAATATCGAAAATGAAGATGTAAACATAACGGACCTTTGTAATGAGAGTAAGTCTTTGATGAGTGGTCAAGCTACTCAGAAAAATTTGAAGTTTGTCATGGAAATTGAAGAAAATATGCCCATGATTAAAGGGGACCGTCTACGCCTTAAACAGGCCGTTTTAAATTTGCTGTCGAATGCGATAAAATTTACACCAGCGGGAGAAGGAAAAGTCTCTCTGGTTGCTAAGAGGTCGCCTGAAGGTGGGGTGGTAATCAGTGTAAGTGATACGGGCATTGGTATTCCAGATGGGGAGCAGGAGCTAGTTTTCTCTCCTTTTATCAGGTCATCTAGTGCGCATAGTCGCAGTCATGAAGGCACAGGACTTGGGCTTTCGCTCGTCAGCACCTTTGTCGCTAAACATGATGGCACTATTGAGGTGAATTCTGTTGAGAGTATTGGGACAACAATTACGATTAAATTTCCAAAAAGTCGGGTAATTTAACTCTTCTCCTCTATAAGGAGGCGACTTGCGGCCTTTTGTAGTTATACCTGAGACAGAGCCTGGGCTAGATCAGCGATAAGGTCTTCCGGGTCTTCGATGCCGACTGAAATACGGATCATAGAGGGTGTTATCCCTTGTCGCATTTTTACTTCATCAGGAACATCAGCGTGGGTCATAGCAAAAGGGTGTTCTATCAGGCTTTCTGTCCCGCCAAGGCTCACAGCTAGTTTGATAAGTTTTAAACTGTTGAGAACTTTAAAGGCTTCAGCTTCGCCGCCATTTACATCAAAGGCAAATGTCGAACCGGGTGCTAGGCATTGGTCTTTATAAACGCTATATGAAGCATCTTTTTCGGTCAAATACCCAAGATAATAAACCTTATTTACATTTTCATGTGCGTTGAGATAATCCGCAATTATCGCGGCATTTTGGTTGGATGCTGTCATGCGTAGTTTTAGCGTTTCCATGCTGCGCATGATCAGCCAACCAGTATGGGGGTCACACATGGTGCCGAGGATAGTTCTGAAACCTTGCACAGGGGCAATGTTATCTGCGCTTCCACATACAGCCCCAGCCACAACATCTGAATGGCCAGCTATATATTTTGTTAGGGAGTAAATCACCAGATCAACACCAAGATCGAGTGGCTTTTGCCATAAAGGACCTAAAAACGTATTATCAACCATAACAACCGGTCTGTGGCCTGTTACTTTGCCTAGCTCATCAGCCAGTGCTACACAGGCTTTAAGGTCAATGAGGGCATTGGTTGGGTTGGCGGGTGTTTCGGCATAAATAACCGAGACACGACCAGATTTCGTAGCGTCTTCGATGCTGGGCAACGTATGGGTTTCGCCGCCAGCCTCAAATTCTATAGAGCTGATGCCATATTCGGGCAGTATATTGCGGATCAAAAATTCTGACCCACCATAAATTGGCGCAGAATGTATAATAACATCTCCGGGTCTTAAGTAGGCCCATAGGCTTGTGGAGATAGCTGCCATACCAGAAGAGAAAGTCAGGGCTTTTTCCGCGCCTTCCCAGATAGCCAGCCGATCTTCTAATACTTCAAGGTTGGGGTTGTTAATGCGAGAATAAATGAGACCTGGTTTTTCGCCTTCTTCTGGGCTGCGCTTGCCATAAGCCAGTGCAAAAAAATCTTTGCCGTCTTCTGCTGTTTCAAAGACAAAGGTTGATGTCATGAAGATAGGTGGCTTTAAAGACCCCTCTGATAGCATTGGGTCATAGCCATAGCCCATCATTTGCGTCTCTGGCTTGAGCACTTTTCCCTCAATTTCTTTTCTTCGGTAGTCTTTCTTTGAAACTGTCATGGACACTATCCTTTGCATTATCATTCATATGCTTAATGTCTGTTCTCTGCTAAAATGGTTTCTTTTGCAACCACTTTTTCTCCTGCCAGCTTTACCCTTGCATAACTTCATGAAACAGGCTTTAAGAAAGGCAACATTATGAGGAATATATGCCCGCAAAAATAAATTTTAATGTTTATCTTTTAGCTTTAGCACAAGCTTGCTTGCTCAGTACCACTATGACCGTTGTAACCTACGCAGGTCTTGCAGGTAAAATACTGGCGCCCTCTCCAGCTCTGGCGACACTGCCTATTGCACTCACTATTCTTGCTACGGCTGTGACAACAGGGATGATATCCGGTTTTATGGGTCGGCACTCTCGTAAAGCCGGTTTTTTTCTAGGAATTGCTTTCGGAATAGTAGGGGCTTTAATTTCTTTTGCAGCAATTTGGTTATCATTATTCTGGTTGTTGTGTGTGGGTGTCGCTTGCATTGGAATTTTTTCTGCTAGCGGTCAATATTATCGATTTGCAGCTATCGAAAGTATGCCTGAAAATGAAAGTGGTATAGCCGTGTCAACTGTTATGCTGGGCGGGCTTTTGGCGGCGATTGTTGCGCCTTCAATCACTGGAATTTTTATGGAAATCTTCCAGCCAAATATTTATATGGGTTCCTTTCTTTTTATAGCTTTCATTATTTTGTGCGCTCTATTGCCAATAAGCCGCTTGGAACTTCGTGCACCTGTGGTGAATGAAGAGCAGATAATCGCAGCTACCCCACGACCACTGTCTAAAATTATGCGCCAAAAGGTTTTTCTTGCTGCGGTTCTAAATAGTGCTGCAGGTTTTGCTATAATGAGCTTTGTGATGTCGGCAACGCCGCTTGCGATGGAAATATGCGGATTTGGCCCTGACGTGTCCAAGCATGTTATTCAAGGTCATGTGATAGCTATGTTTTTACCGAGTTTGTTTACTGGATATTTGATTGATCGATTTGGTGTTGTAAAGATATTGCTCAGTGGACATGTTTTGTTGGCCGCAGCTCTTGTTGTTGCATATATGGATGTTCAGATTGAGAATTTTTCAATAGCGCTTGCCTTTCTTGGTATTGGCTGGAATTTCTGTTTCATAGGTGGCACATCTTTACTTGTTAGGTCCTATAAGAGTAGCGAAAAATCCAAAGTGCAGGGATTAAATGAAACCCTAGTTTATATTTGTCAGGGCGCGGCTAGTTTAAGCGCCGGTGCGGTCCTATATTATTTAGGCTGGGTATCCCTTATTCAAATTGCAATAGCCATTTTGGCAATTACCAGTATATTTACGATATTATATGCCTTTTCTCACCAACGTGATATTGATCATGAAAAACTTAGGAGTTGATATGCTCATTTTATTATCGCCAGCTAAAAAATTAGATTTTGAGAGTGAGGCTTTGCGTAGACAATTCACTCAGCCTAAAATGCTGAATGATACGAAAGTGCTCGCCAAAACAGCCAAGACGATGACTGAGTTTGATTTAAAAAAGCTGATGGGAATATCTGATAAATTGGCTGAGTTGAATGTGGCGCGTTTTAAAGCTTTCACCACGCCGTTTACGCTCGGCAATGCCAAGCAGGCGATTGATACATTC